>QHVW01001048.1 GCA_003223675.1 Acidobacteriota bacterium | reverse complement strand
CAGAAACTAGATGATCCACTCCTTCGACGTTTGCGCGAGAAGGCGGCCCAACCCGCCGTTGCAGCGGACCGCGCTTCGCGCCGCATCTGAACGGCAGCAGCGTTGACCGGATCTGAGTAGGAGCTGCTGAGGGGCGGCCCTCATTTCTGGATTGACGGCGTACTAGGCACCCGGCGGCACGACCCGCCCCAGCAACCGCTCCGCCGCCGCTTCCCCCTCGGCGATCGAATCAGGGAGACCGTAGGCGCCGAGCGGACCCCCCGCGAATTCGAGACCGGGATGAGCGCCGAGCCTTTCGCGCAGGCGCGCCACCAGCGCGGGGTGGCCGACCCGGCGCTGCGGCATCGCCGACGGGTGGCGCCAGACGCGGCTCCAGAGCGGGGGCTCGTCGATGCCGAGGAGCGGGGCGAGGAGGTTTGCCGAGAGATCCACCAGCTCGGCGTCGGGACGGCTGATGGCGTCCGGGTGCAGCGCCCCGCCCAGGTACACCCGGACCACGGACTGGTCCTCCGGCGTCCGCTCGGGGTGTTTGACGCTCACGAAGGTGACTCCCACCACGGGCGAGCCGGCGGTGCGCGGGACGAAAAATCCGTACTCCCGGGGAGGCCGTTCGACCGCTTGGCGGGGCCAGGCGAGGTGGACCGTCACGGCGGAGGCGTAGGAGATCTGTCCGAGCTCCCCGGCGAGCGGCGGGTCCAGCTCGGAAAGGAGCGTTGCCGCGGCGGGCGCTGGCAGGGCGATCAGGACCGCGTTGGCGGCGAGCGGCGGACCCTCGGGCATCTTTAAAAGGAAGCCCCGGTCCGCGCGGGCGAGCCCCTCCACCCTCTGACCGAGCCGCAGCGTCCCCGCCGGCAGGCGATCGACCAGGGCGGAGACGATCTGGCCGAGCCCGCCGTCGAGCGTGGCGGCCGGAGGCGGCGAGGACGGGCTGGCGGGTCGTCCCGGCTCGCTTCCCGGTCCGGCGCGCCGCGGAAAGCTGGCCGCGAGGCTCAATTCCTCGGTGTCCGCCATGAAGAGCCCGCCCAGCACGGGCTCGTAGAACCGGCGGTAGAGCTCGTCGCCGAACCGCCGCCGCACGAAGGAGGCGACGCTCTCATCGGCGGGGCCTTCTGGTGGGGCCGGTCCGAGCGCGAGCGCAAAGCCCGCCGGCAGGGGGAGCAGGCGGCCGTCTTCGAGGACGTCGGTCCTTCCCGCCGGAATGAAAAGGATGCGTTCGCTTAAGCCCAGCCGCTCGCACAGCTTCAGGCCGGCTGGTTTGTGCGTCACCAGCGTATCCGGTCCGCGTTCGAGGAGCGCCCCCTCGCAGCGCTCGGTCGCCAGCCACCCTCCGGGGCGATCCGAGGCCTCCAGAACGACGACCTCGAGGGGGCGGCCGCGCTCGGCAGCCTGGCGGTTCAGATGGTGGGCGGCGGCGAGACCGCTGATCCCGGCACCGACGATCACCACCCGCGGCAGGGAAGGCGGCATGCTCAGGAGACCGCTTCCCGGCTCAGCGCGGGAAGCCAGGCCGAGCCCTGGGTGGCGATCTCCACCACCGCTTCGGCGAAGCGGTCGCAGGCGTTGGGCGCCGGCACCACCTGGAGCGTCTCGCCGCCGTTCCGGCGCCAGATCTCGGCGCCGCGGAT
>QHVW01000049.1 GCA_003223675.1 Acidobacteriota bacterium | reverse complement strand
CAGGCGCCGACCACGGCACCGATCAAGGCGAAAAGGTATGCGAGCCCCCTCGCATCGTCGCTCCCGCTGGTCAAGATCAGCGCGAAGATACCGCCTCCGATCTCCCCGCCGATCCACAAGAGGGCGGTGAAGGCCTTGTATCGGCCAGGCGGATATCCCTTCTTCTCCGCGATGCTGCCGTTCTTCTTGCACAGATAGATGATCGCCAGGATCTCCAGCATGACGCCTCCGTGTCCATTTTCTTCCCAGTGACCAACGACCCGGAATCATTTCGCGAGCCTGCCGAGCGGCCTCGCCGGCGCTCTCAGGAATCCCGCCTTACGAAGGAGTACCGGTCCCGCACCCGCCGGGAGACGAAGCTCCCCTTGGACGGCGCGTTCAGCAGGGCGCGGTAGACCTTCTTCGGGACGTTGAGGTAATTGTAGACGGCGCCGCTGCGGAATTCCACCTCCAGAACGGAGGAGCGGTCGTCGTAGCCCACCGAGGAGATGGCGGAGGAGGTGACGTGGGTGCGGTGCATCGCGGGTTCCTTCCAGGGAGAACCCCGCGCGGGGAGATCTCCCTGGACGGAACCCGTTGCAATCCGGATACCGACGGAAGGGGAAAAGTGTCTAGATGACGATCCCTTTGAATTCGACTTCCAGCGTCGGGACCTTGGGGCTGTCGGTATGGATCGTCAGCTTGCCGGTGAACGGGCCCTTGGGAAGCCCGGGGTTGACGACGACCCGCACCTGGTACTCGCGCCCCTCGTTGATCGGCTCCAGCTTGGCGTCGATCCCCTTCGGCAGGCTCGAATCGATGCCCGTCACCTTGATCGGCTCGGTGGCGAAGTTGCGGATGTCGAGCGACCGCTTCAGGGGCTCCTTGAGCTCGATGTTCCCGAAGTCGGCGGTGGGCGGCGTGACGGCGATCACCGGCCGCACGAAGCCGGAGACGGGGATCTGCACCACCTTCTGCTTCGGATGGTTGGTGTGCACGGTCACGTAGTCCGCCAGCGGGCCCACCTTGGCGTTGTTCGAGAGCTTCATCTCGACCTTCCACTGCTTCCCCTTGGCCTCGGGGAGCCGCTCCTCGGGCGTCGCCTCGCGGTAGGTGACGGCGAGGTAGGGGTACGGCGAGTCGGCGCCGGTGATGTCCCAGGACGTGCCGTCGGGAGCCCAGAGGGTCTGGACGATGTTCCCCTCCTGCGGCTCGCCCTGCACCGTGATGTAGCGGGCGTAACCCGGCTTGACCGAGATGTAGGGCTCGATCTTGGCGTGCACCGTCAGCTCGATCTGCGGGTGGTCGGGGTCGTTGGTGAAGACGCTGACCCCCTTGGAGATCGGGCCGTTGAAGGTGCTCGAATCGACCACCGCGTGCACCTTGCCCGTCGCCCCCGGCTTGATGACCTTGTCGAAGTCGGCCACCGTGCAGCCGCAGGCCGGCTGGACGTTGGTGATCTGGAGGTCGGCGTCCCCCTCGTTCTTGATCAGGAAGTCGTGGACGATCTTCTCCCCCTTGGGCACGGTCCCGACGTCCGAAACGGGCTCGGCGACGGTCGCCTTCGGCTTGCCGGCGGCCAGCAGGGAAGCCGCGACCAAAAGGGCGGCGCAGAGTGCCAAAATGACGGTCTTGATCTGACGATGCATACGTCCTGCTCCTTCTTGGGTATGGATGACGGCTCGGGCAATGCTACACTCCGGGCCCTCAAAACGAGAAATTCCCTAGAGAAAACCCACCTTGACTGCTTCCAAGCTCGACATCTACTGCATGGCGATCGGTGGTACCGGGATGGCTCCGCTCGCGTGCCTTCTGCAAGAGCAGGGCCATCGGGTGCGCGGCACCGACGGCCCCCTCTACCCCCCAATGAGCACCCTGCTGGAGCGGGCCGGCATCCACCCCTGCGTGGGGTACGACCCCGCCCATCTCGAGCCCCGGCCGGACCTGGTAATCATCGGCAACGCCATCCACCGCAACAACCCGGAGGCGGTCGAGGCCGAGCGGCTCGGGCTCCCGATCGTCTCGATGCCCCAGGCGCTCGCCCGCTTCTTCCTCGACCACCACCGCTCGCTGGTGGTGGCCGGCACCCACGGCAAGACCACCACCACCGCCATGGGGTCCTGGATCTACACCGCCTGCGGCCGCGATCCCGGCTATCTGATCGGCGGCGCCCCCAAGGACCTGCCGGCGAGCTTCCACGACGGCGCCGGGGACCGCTTCATCATCGAGGGGGACGAGTACAACGCCGCCTACTTCGACCGCGGCCCCAAGTTCCTCCACTACCAGCCCGAGACGCTGATCCTGACCAGCGCCGAGTACGACCATGCCGACCTCTATCCGACCGAGGAGGCGCTCTGGAGCGCCTACGAGCGGCTGATCGACCTGCTCCCCGCGAGCGGCTTCCTGGTGGCCTGCGGGGACACCCCCAAGGTGCGGGAGCTGGCAGGCCGCGCCCGCTGCCGCGTCCTCTTCTATGGGTTGGATACGGGCAACGACCTCCATCCGTTGGGGGAGATCGAGACCCTGCCCGAGGCGAGCCGGTTCCGCGTCCGCGACGAGGAGGCGGGCGAGGTCGAGATCACCCTGCCGCTGGCGGGCGGGCACAACGTCTCGAACGCCTTGGCCGTGTGGGCCGCGGCGCGCCGGGACGGCATCCCCGCCGCGGACGTGGCCGCCGCCTTCGCCCGTTTCCACGGTGTCCGGCGGCGCCTGGACGAGCTCGGCACGGCGCGCGGCGTCACCGTGGTGGACGACTTCGCCCACCACCCCACGGCGGTGGAGAAGACCCTGGACGCCCTGCGCCAGCGCTACCCCGGCCATCGCTTGGTGGCGCTCTTCGAGCCGCGCAGCCTCACCGCCGGACGGTGCTTCTTCTTCGAGCCCTACCGCCAGGCCTTCGCCGGCGCCGACCGCGTGCTCTTCGCCCCCATCTTCCACAGCGGCCGCCTCATCCCCGAGGAGCGCCTCGACTTCGGCGCCCTGGCCGCGGCGCTCACCGCGGGCGGGGTCCCCGCCGAGGTCTATCCGGACAACGCCGGGCTGCTCCGGCAGGCCCTGGAGGAGGCCCGCGACGGCAGCGTGCTGGTGACGATGTCGTCGGGGTCGTTCGAGGGGATGCCGTACCGGTTGATGGAGGCGCTCAGGAATCCCGCATAAACCGGATAGATGTTGTAGGGGCGGCCCTATGTGGCCGCCCTGGGTGGGGGAAGATTCCGGGCAAGATAAAGCCCCCACCCGCCCAGGGCGGCCACATAGGGCCGCCCCTACAACCCGCCTCCCAATCTCTCCTCCAAAATCGGCAACCTCCCCGGCAGCCTCAACATCTCCGCCGTCACCCCCCGCACGGCCTCCTCGGGCACCAAGCCGACGATCTCGGTCTCGATCACCCCGGTCCCCATCGCCGCCGCCTCCTCCTCAACCCGCCGGAGGGCGGTCAGGATCGGCGTCCGCCGGTAATCCACCAGGTTCATGCTCACCTGGGCGAGGCCCCGGCTGGCGAGGTGGACCCCCATGGCCCGCACCGCCGGTAGCCCGCCTCCGCGCTCCCGCACCTGGCCGGCGATGGCGCGGGCCGTCGACACGTCCGAGGTCGCCAGCACGGCGTTGAAGGCGATCAGGAAGAAGCGGGCGCCGATCACGGTCGCTCCGGCCGTGGGATGGGGATACGGCGGCCCGAAGTCCGGCGCCCAGGCGGGATCGGCGAGCCTGGCCGTCAGCCCCTCGAAGCCGCCACGCCGATTACTGACGCGAATATTCGCCAGGACGGTGCGTTCCGGCACCCGGGCCGCCCGCTCGTTGAGGTAGACGGGGAGGCCGAAACGCCGCGCCACGCCAGGTGCCAGCCGATTCGCGGCCGCCACCGCGACCTCCATGGGCGTGTCCCCCAGGGGGACGAACGGCACCACGTCCACGGCCCCGATCCGCGGGTGCACCCCCTGATGGCGGGTGAGGTCGATCTCCGCGAGCGCCGTCTCATAGAGGGCCGTCAATCCCTGGTGGAGCCCCTCCGGCTCTCCCGCCAGGGTCAGCACCGAGCGGTTGTGGTCGGGATCGGACGAGAGGTCGAGCAGCCGCACCCCCGATCCCGAGGAGGCCGCCGCCGCCAGACGCGCCACGACCTCCGGACGCCGGCCCTCGCTGACGTTGGGGACGGATTCGAGGAGGAAAGGCATGGCAGGAGGATACCAACAGCGCCGGTGCCCTCGGGGCGTCCTGGACCCCGTTGGACGCCGAAGCATTCCTCTGCTACGATATGTCCCGTCTTTTCAGAATCAGCACAACTCCATTCGCCTGAGAGAGATGAGCTACTCCGGTAATCCCGCGCTTTCGTCCGACGTCAAGCAGCGGATCCTCAGCACCTTCGACCAGACATTGGATCTGGCCCGCGAAGGCAACCGCCAGGAGGCCCTCCTGGGTTGCGACTTCGTGCTGCGGATGGATCCCCAGTTCCAGCCCGCCCACCGGCTCCAGGAGCGGCTCCGCTCCACCACCGGTCCGGTCCGCGTCGACGACCTCGAGAGCGGTCCCGCTATCGAGGACCCGTTCGCGAGCCTCGACAGCCTGAGCCTCGACCTCCCCGACGCCCTCCCCGCCTTCGGCGGCGGCAGCGGTGGCAGCGGCGCCCTGCGCGCCGAGATCCAGTCGCTGCTCGACCAGCGCCGGTTCCAGGAGCTGATAGACGCCGCCCAGCGGGAGCACGCCACGGTGATGGCCGACCCGGAGCTCCAGCGCCTCGTCAACGAGGCCCAGGAGAGGATGGAGGCGGAGCCGTACGTGCTCAAGTTCCTGACCGGAGCGCGGCAGGCGCTGCAGTCCGGCGATGCCGCCGAGGCGGCCCGGCTGCTCGACAAGGCCCGCGCCCTCGATCCGGCACACCCGGGCATCGTCGAGCTCGACCGCGCCCGGGCGAGCGTCGGCTCGCCGCTCAAGATCCCGTCGGCGATCAAGACCGGGCCGATGCCCATCACCCTGCCCACCGGCGCCGACTCCGAGACCGACCGCCGCATCCGCGAGCTGCTCGACGAGGGGCAGGCCGCCTTCGACTCCGGCGATCCCCAGGGGGCGATCGACTCCTGGTCGCGCATCTTCCTCATCGACATCGACCATGAGGAGGCGGCGCGGCGGATCGAGATGGCCCGCAAGCTCAAGGCCGAGTCCGAGCGGCAGGCGGAGGAGATCTTCCACGACGGCGTGGCGCGGCTGGAGGCCGGCGACGCCGCGGCGGCCCGGGCCGCCTTCCAGCGCGTGCTGGAGATCCAGCCCAGCTACTTCGCCGCCCGCGAGTACCTGCAGCAGCTCGACGCCGCCCGGCCGGCGCCTCCCCCCCGGCCCACCGGGACGCGCGAGGCGTTTCCCGCCGAGCCCCCGGTCCCCAGGGGCGCGGCTCGCGAGGCCGCCGGGCACGATCTCAAGGAAGA
>QHVW01000048.1 GCA_003223675.1 Acidobacteriota bacterium | reverse complement strand
TGGTTGCTGCTGCTCTCTTCGGCCGTCTCATTGAAAGTGTCCAATCTGGAGTTGAGCTCAGCCGGCGCGGTCTTGAGAGAGATGCCGCCGCACTGGTCCGAATCTGCTTCGACCATTACCTGATGCTTCGGGGGTGTTGCTCCGATGGGACATTCGTAGAGGAATACCTGAAGGCAGAGTTAGTTCGACAGCTCAAGCTTGTAAGAGGCGCACTTCAACTATCCGGGATTCCACCTGAAGAGCGCGACGCTCACCGAGTCCGTACAGGAGCTCGATGCCGAAGTCCGGCGTATCGGAGCGGGTGAGCTTAAAATTGAGCAGATAGCCCGGCGGTTTGGAATGTTGGACGAGTACAACTCCGTTTTCCGGCTATCGAGTCCCTTCGTCCACCCCTCGGTCCGCGCCTTGGAGGAATCGGCACAAAGAGAAGGAAACCGGCTAGTTGGTCTTCTCCTTGGTCCAACCGATCGCTATACAGAAGTGTATGTCTCTACGTTGACGGAATATCTGCTGCGTGGAACAGGTGAGCTTGGCAATCTATTGGAGAGTAATCGCCACCTACGGCGCTGGAATCGTACCTACACGGACCTGCGAGCACTAGGTGAGCACTTCTTCCCCGGGGGCTCGTAGATTGTGTAACGCCCCGCTAGCTCACTCCGACCAAGGATCTACGAGCACTAGGCCGCACCCCACGAAGTGGCGAGTGTTGCGAGTCGCGAGGGTCGCTTTGCGCACGTTGACGATACCGGCAATCTGGACATCGCGAATCTCGACAGGCCGGCCGGCGCGGCGGCGTCCCGCATCGATACGGCCAGCGGCTTGGGCCGCAGCCTGGTCGAAGGACAGAACTCGGCCTTCAAGATCCTCTTCAAGCATCCTCGAAAAGGACTCTTCCAGTTGGCGTCGGCGCTTGCCCTCTGCAAGGAGCTCCAACCCCAGACGGACCTCGAAGACGGTGACCGAAGTCGTCCAGATGGATTCGGGGGGAAGGCCGTTGAGCCACTCCACCACGACGGGCTCGGGCTCGGGCCGCATCAGGGCCGAGACCACGTTGGTGTCCAGGACAATCACGGCTCGAGGTCGGCTGGGCGCGCCTGCTCGCCTCGCAGCTCGGGAACATCCTCTGTAAGGCCTATTCCGGCAAAACGAGCCGCGATCCGCGTGCCGAGCGGCACCTGGGCTACGCCCTCGTCCTTGACAGCGTTGCGGAGGATCTCGCGGACTTCCTCTTCGGTGCTACGACCGTGACGGCGTGCACGAACCTGGAGCTTGGTTTTCACGTCATCATCGAGGTGTCGGACTAGAAGTTGAGCCATGGCGATATGATAGCACGATATCGGAGCCGATGGGAGTCTGGATATGCCGCCAACACTGAATCAGTCGCCCGGGCAGCCCCTTCCGTCCAAGAAGCCTCCACAGGAACTGGCCAAGTTGCTCCAGTCCTGGATTTTGGAGGGTGACGCCCAAGAGCAGAAAGAGACTGGCGAGTACCTGGTCCAGACGTTGGACCAGGATCGGCTCTCGGATCGCAGCCTCTTTCCTCCGGAGCTCAGGGGTGTGAGCTGGTAAGCCTGAGGCGGTGGGCCTGCGACTGAGCGAACCCGCCGGCGCCGGCACCATCCGGCCCCACGGGTCGGGAGATCCTAGCCCAGGGCTTCTCGCTCGGATTGGCCCGCAGGCCCGAAGTAGGTCCGCTTCGCGGCTCCTAAAGGCCTTATCCGCGTCCGGTCACCACCTCATGGGCAGGTAATCAGGTGGGCATCCAGATCACGGTCCTTCAGTATGACGGTCATGCCTGAGGGAGCGTTGGCACAGGCGTTAGCAAAATCTACGTCGGTGTCGCTGTATTCGATGTCAAAGACGGCCTTACCGGCGCTGAGGAAGGGGTTCAGCATCGAGCACCAACCATAGTTGAAGCAACTTTCCGTGAGTGCCCAGTCGAAATCATTCACCAAGTCCGGCACGAGGAGCGGCGCGTTCTTCAGCGCGATCGACAGGTTGCGCTTGTGTGCCTCCTGAGCCAGCCATCGATTGAACCGGATCTGATCTGTCTTGGTGAGGGGAAAACCGGTAGTGTTCTGATATCCATCGATGTTGTCCGGATCGACGGCGTCGAAGCCCTTGTCCCTGCAAAGATCAAGGCGGGCGGTCAGGATCGGTCCAAGGAGATCGATACGACGGATATCTACCCAACGTTCCCCAGGCCAGCCATCAACGGCATTGCCGAGTACTTGCGGTGGGTAGCTGCCGGCGTCCGGCCGCCAGTCTTCCCAAGTGCCGGCGGACAGGTAGCAGGTCATCAGAGTCACTCGCGCCTCGAGCTCGGCCACCGTCTGTTCGTCGGTATCAAAGAGATCCACGTCGAACACGTCGGCATCTATGCTGGTATCGACAGGGTCCTTGAACTGGATCTGAAAGCTGGAGCCCGGATCGGGGTCCCAGATCTGGGCCCCGGCGGGAGCTCCAGCGATCCAGAAGATCAGTGCGGCCACGCTGGCCCAAAGCGATGTAGAAACTCGTACGAACCGTGAGCGCCGTGTCATGGGCTCTCCTCCTCTTCCTCATGCGTTGAAGAGTTAATGCAAGTCTAATTCCAGCTATGGGGGAGCCGTTCATTGACGCGAGAGAGCCGAGGCGCCAAGTGCTTCGCGGCTCCACTCGATTCGCTCGCCTGCCGGCGGCGCCTACAGCCGGGAGCGGCAACTATGCTAAGGTCCTAACCCGGCCGAGCCGGAACCAAACAAGTAGCGGAAAGAGGGATGAGGTATGCTCTTCGGGTTGCCAGATGAGGGGTCTCGGCATCCTTGGAGGGTACGCCCATGGTCGTGTTGACGGAACGGTACGCGGACCGGATTTCTGGAACTCTGTCCTGTTTTGACCGGGTGGTGATCACCGGGACTCTGCCGGAGATCTGCCATGCCCAAGCCATGGGCAGACACCTGACAGAGCGTGGAGTTCGTCTCTTTGACTACACCCAATGGGCAGAGCCGCTGCGGGACGAGATCCATCAGCACGCCTTGCGGTTGGCAAGGGAGGCTGGTTTGACCATCGAGTTCATCCGGCGCAAGGACTTCCGCAAAGAGGATCGAGTCCGAGAGTTGCTGGAGAAGCGGGGGAATCACCCGGGCCTTGTCCACATCTTTTCCGCTATGGAGTCTTGCCAGTCCTTCAAGCCTTGGTACGACAAAGCCACCGGCAAAACGTCCCTGCGCGCGCGAGAAGGGAGATGCCTTCATTATTACTTCTACTTCATCGATAGAGACCTGGGTCTTTGCTATCTGCGGGTTCCCACTTGGGCGCCTTTCCGTCTGCAGTTCTACTTCAACGGGCATAACCAGCTGGCCTGCCAACTGAGCCAGCGAGGGATCGGCTACCGGCTGGTGGACAATGTCTTCACCGAGATCGAGGACTTCACCCGAGTTCAAGACCTGGCCGACAGCTTGCGGGCTGAGACCTTGCACCGCATCCTGGATCGGGTTGCTGGCTGGTTGTGCCCGATCCTGCCTCACTTCAAGACCGGTTACCACTGGAGCCTGATGCAGGTGGAGTATGCCACCGACATCGTCTTTGTCAGCCTCAAGGAGCTGCGGCCTGTGTACGAGGAGTTGATCCGTACCGCGATCCATACGGTCAAGCCGGAGAACGTGGCGACGTTCCTCGGCCGCAAGCTCGACGAACGCTTTGAAGGAGAGATCGGCAACGACTTTCATACACGCATCGAAGGGACCAGAATCAAGCATCACATGGGGCGCAATTCGATCAAGATGTACGACAAGCTGGGCAGAGTTCTGCGACTCGAGACCACCAGCAACGATGTCACCTTTTTCAAACACTACCGCAGGGTAGAACATCGAGATGGTACCTGGGAGATGAAGAACGCTCCCGTCAAGAAGTCGATCTACAGTCTGCCGGCTGTGGCCGAGTTGATGAAAGCAGCCAATCGCCGATACCTGGAATTCTTGTCGGCTCTTGACGACCCGACTTGGAGGCGATCGTCCGGGGTGAGTTCAATCTCAGTGGTTTTCAGAGCCGGCACCTTCAGGACCTCCTGCCTGGCAAGACGCCTTCTCAGGTCTGGCGCCTCCTGAAGCGACTGCGTACCCACGGGCTCATCAAAAAGATCGGGCGCACATACAAGTACTACGTGACTCGGATGGGGAAGGCCGTTATCAGTGCCGCTCTCAAGCTCCGGCGCTTCTTACTGATTCCCGCGAAGGCCGAGGAGGCCTTTGCATAAAAGTGACACCAAATCGTTACCAAGTTGGCAAGGATCTCACCCGTAAGGGACTAAAGTGAAGGCCTCCGGTTCTTCTGGATCCACCCGCTCGCACCCTGCCTCGATCGCCTCCTCCATCCTCCGGCAATCGTCAGGCTCGATCGTCCCGAAGAACTTCAGGAGGTCTTTGCCTGGAGTGCCTTTAAAGGGGTGAGGGAAGCTTCTCCGCGTACTCAAGGAGCTTCCGCTGCTCCCCTTCCGAGAGCTGGTCCATCCGTTCGAGGAGCTTCTGTTTCATCTGAGAAGAGGTCATCATCATCTCCGGGCATGATTATACACCCAATGCTGGCTCCAAATCCCGGAACCAGAACCGCCCCCGCCCCTCCACCCGGCCCAGCTTGACCGGCACCGGCTCGCGGAAGATCGGCCCGGCGTGGACGAAGGTGTGGAATTCGCCGTTCTCGCCGCAGGGATCGACCCCGGACGGGAGGTCGCGCAGGAGGGCCTCGTCGAAGGGGCGGCCCACGAAGGAGGAATCGAGGGCTTCGGTGTCCACGCAGACCAGGAGGGCCTGGAAGCCGAGGCCTATGAAGTCGCGGGCGAGCTGGGCGGTGTCGAGGCCCCAGACGGGGAAGACGGGGGTGAGGCCGAGCGCGGCCATCTGCTTCTCGCGGTAGGCGCGGATGTCCTCCAGGAAGAGGTCTCCGAAGGCGACGTGGTGGAGCCCCAAGGCCTTGGCTTCCCGGAGAGCCGCCGCCAGGCGATCCTCGTAGATCTCGTTCCTACATTCCTTCGGGATCAGGACCTTGCGGAGGGGGAGGCCGATCGACTCCGCCTGCCGCTCCAGGAGCTCGCGGCGGACGCCGTGGACGCTGATGCGGTCGTAGTCTTCGTTGAGGGTGGTCAGCAGCCCGGCGGGCTCGAAATCCGGGGAGGAGCGCAGGGCGTGGAGGGTGAGGGCGCTGTCCTTGCCGCCGGACCAGGAGAGGAGGATGGGGATCCGCATGCGGAAAGGATATGGGATTCTCTCGCGGACCTCTCAGGCGATGTTTCGCTTGAAGAAGGGCCGGGACCCCGGGCGGGGTGGGCGCTCGCAATCTGACAAGGTAGAATTGGCGAGAGTGACGTCCATGGATTCGACCTGGCAGCCCATTCTGGAAGGGGAGGATGCGGTCCGGGCCGCCGCTGCGGTCACGGCCGTGGCCGAGGCGATCGGCGACGTCCCCTTGCAGGCCGGAGCCGCGGGCTCTCCTCTCGCCTTGGGCGAGGCGGGAGTCGCGCTCCTTTTTGAGTATCTGGAGCGCGCCCGCCCCGACGTTGGCTGGGGAGAGATCGCGCAGCGGCGTCTCGAGCGGGCGATCGAGGCGCTGGCCGCCGCCAATCCGGGCGCCAGTCTCTACGGAGGCTTCACCGGCCTCGCCTGGGTGGTCGAGCACGTCCAGGACGCCCCGGCCGAGGACGAGGATCCCAACGAGGACGTCGACGCGGCTCTCCTTCACCTTCTCGGCCAGACCCCGTGGACGGGCCAGTTCGACCTGATCAGCGGTCTGGTGGGCTTCGGCGTCTATGCCGCCGACCGGCTGCCGCGCCCCGCCGCCGTGGCCTGCCTGGAAAAGGTGGTCGAGCATCTGGCCGAGATCGCCCAGCCTCGCCCCGGAGGCCTAGGCTGGCACACCTCCTACGACATGCTCCCGGCGCCGAACCGGCCCTGGTACCCCAGGGGCGTCGATAATCTCGGAGTGGCCCACGGCACGCCCGGGGTGATCGCGTTGCTCGCCCGCATCCGCGCTTCCGGCGTGGCGGCCGAGCGGTCGCTCTCGTTGTTGCGTGGTGCGGCCGGCTGGCTGTTGACGCAGAAGCTGCCCGCGGGCGCGGAATCGGTCTTCCCCTATGTGACCGGACCCGAGGTCAAGATCCGGCCGGCCCGCGCCGCCTGGTGCTATGGCGATCCGGGGATCGCGGCGGCTCTCCTCGCCGCCGGCCGGTCCGCGGGGGAGCCCGCCTGGGAGGACGTGGCGCTGGCGCTGGCCCGCGCGGTGGCGCGGCGGCCCCCGGAGACCTGCGGCGTAAAGGATGCCGGCCTCTGCCATGGCGCCGCGGGTCTCGGGCACATGCTCAATCGCCTGTACCAGGCCACCGGCGATCCCGAGCTCCTGGCGGCTTCCCGCGCGTGGTTCCACCGCGCCCTCGACTACTGGGATCCAGGCCAGGGCATCGGCGGCTTCCTCGCCCTGTCGCCGGTCGACGACGACTTCGACGAGCTGGGGTGGAGCGAAGATCCCGGCTTCCTCACCGGCTCGGCCGGCATCGCTTTGGCGTTGCTCGCGGCCACCAGCGGCATCGAGCCGGCCTGGGACCGCGTGCTGCTCCTCTCACCCCTGCCGGCTGGGGCTCGTGCCGGAGGTCCGGGTGAGCTCCGCGCCAGGGGCCTGGTCGCCGCTGGTCACGGGACCACGGCACGGCCGGGCTCTGTCACCTCTCGGGCAGAGAGTAGGAAGCGAGATAGAGGCTTGATATCCACTTGTCAATAGCCTAATCTAAATGACTGGCCCGGGAGTCCTTATCGGCCAAAGGAGCCCCATGAAGAAGAAATTCAAGAAGCTGACCCTCAGCACCGAGACCCTCAGGAGCTTGGGCGACCGCACCCTTGAGGAGGCCGCCGGAGGAGTCACGGGCACCGCCCCCTGCACGCTCTGCACCGCTCAATGCTCGGTCTGCACGATCGCCTGCTCCGTCTGCCACGTTTGCTAGGAGTGCGGTCACCGGTCACCTGCCACCCTGGAAGGCCTCCCGGGGGCGGCAGGTGACCCGCTCTACGAATCTCGCCGCCGGAACACCAGCAGCCACAGGAAGAACGGTCCGCCGAGGAGCGCCGTGAGGATGCCTACCGGCAGCTCGGCCGGGGCCATGACAGTACGGCCCACGGCGTCACAGAGGGTGAGGAAGGCGCCGCCGCCGAGCATGCAGGCGGGGACCAGGAAGAGATGGTCGTGCCCCACCAGGCGGCGCAGCATGTGGGGGACGATCAGGCCCACGAAGCCGATCGGGCCGGCCACGGCCACCAGGGCGCCGATCATCAGCGAGGTGGCGAGCAGCACCAGGCGGCGCAGGCGGGCGAGGTCGACGCCGCGGCTGGCGGCCAGCTCCTCGCCGGTGAGCAGGAGGTTCAGCTCCCAGCGCAGGGCGAACAGGGCGGCGCTCCCGCCCAGCACCCAGGGGAGGAGCCAGAGCACCTCGGTGTAGCCCACCACGGAGAGGCCGCCCATCATCCAGCGCACCATGCGGAAGGTCTGGGTGGAGTCCGAGAGGTATTGCAGGAACAGGATGATCGCCGAGCAGGAGAGCGAGACGGCGACCCCCGCGAGGAGGAGGGTCGAGGTCTGGATCCCCTGGCGGTGCAGGGCGAGGCCCACGATCAGGGCGGTGGCGCCCAGGGCGCCGGAGAAGCTCGCCAGGGCCACGATCGAGAGGCCGAGGAACGATCCGCCCTGGAGGCGCAGGGCGAGCACGGCGCCCAGCGCCGCGCCGCTGGAGATCCCCAGGGTGTAAGGCTCCGCCAGAGCGTTGCGGAAGAGGGTCTGGAAGCCCAGCCCCGAGACGGCGAGGGCCGCGCCGCCCAGGAGCGCCAGCAGGATGCGCGGCAGGCGGATCTGCCAGAAGATCGTGGTCACCGTGGGATCGCCGCGAAGGACGTCCGCGAGCCGCACCGGCTGGCTTCCTACCAGCGGCGTGAGAACCGCCGTGGCGATCCAGAGGGCCAGCAGGAGCAGGAGGGCGGTCCGCGGCCTCATGCGTTGAGATCCAGGACGGTGACCGGCCGCTCGCCGCCGCGGACGATCTCGAAGCGGGCGCGGAAGAGGCGCTCCAGCAGCTCCGGCCGCAGGATCTCGGCCGGCGTGCCCGTGGCGAGCGCCTTGCCCGCCGACAGGGCCAGGAGCCGGTCGCCGAGGAGCGAGGCGAGGTTGAGGTCGTGCGTGGCGAGGACGACCGTGTGGTCCGTCCCCTCCTTCAGCCGCAGCAGCAGGGCGGCGAGGTCGTGCTGGTGGCGGGCGTCGAGGTGGAGGGTGGGCTCGTCGAGCACGAGCAGCTCCGCCTCCTGGGCTAGGGCCGCGGCGATGAACACCGCCTGCCGTTCGCCCCCCGACAGCTCGTCGACCGGCCGCCCGCGCAGCTCCTCGATGCCGACCACCCGAAGGGCCTCGTCCACGGCGGCGAAGTCCTCCTTGCGCGGCGCGAGCTGCAGGGTCGAGAGGTGGGGGTAGCGCCCGAGGAGGACGATCTCCGCCACCTTGAGCGGCACCCGGGCGGGGCGGATCTGCGGCACGTAGGCGATGCGGCGGGCGATCTGGCGGCGGGAGAGCGACTTCAGGGAACGGCCGTCGAAGGCGATCTCGCCGCCGGACGCCTCCAGCAGCCCGGTCAGGCAGCGTAGGAGGGTGGTCTTCCCCGCGCCGTTGGGCCCCACCACGGCCAGGCATTCGCCGCGCAGGACGTCCAGGTCGAGCGGCCCGAGGATGGTCCGCGCCCCGGCACGCCAGGCGAGCCCGCGGGCGCTGAGGAGGACGGTCAACGTTTCTCCCGCACCTTGACCAGCGCTTCCCGCATCTCCCGATAGAACTGCGGAATCCGGGGCCCGGGGATCAGCACGTGGGTGCCCGCGAGGACCGCGACGCCGCCGTTGCGCACGGCCGGCACCTGGGAGAGCGGCTGCCAGTCGCGGGCGAGGGCGGCGGCCTGCTCAGGCGTCTGCGGGTCGGCCCGCAGCTCGAGGATCACGTCCGGCTTGCGCGCCACGATCTCCTCGACGCTGATCTGGGGGTAGAGGGTGGGCGAGTCAGCGAAGACGTTCACGGCGCCCAGGCGGCGGAGGAGCTCGTCCAGATAGGTGCCGTGCCCGGCCACGACGACCTCCGCGAGCCGGCCGGTGGGGCGGCCCACGGAGATCAGCACCTTGAGCGGCGGCGGTGGGAGCGGCGGCAGGGAGAGCCC
>QHVW01000047.1 GCA_003223675.1 Acidobacteriota bacterium | reverse complement strand
CTCGAGATCCCGTGGGTGTTCTGTGGCAAAACAGGCCATTTGCCCGCCTCGGAGACGCCCCGCGGGGCGTCTCTACAGTGGGGAGTTGCCATGCGGAATCGTACTTTCGAGACACCCTCTCAGGGCGCCGCCGGCTCCTCCGGCTGCCTCCGCAGCATCCTCCCCAAAACCAGCAGCAGCACCACCACCGCCCCCACCAGGGCCCCCCAGAAGATCTTGCGTCCCGTGGCCTCGGCGTCCGGCTCCGGGCTGCGGCCGCGCTCGGGGCCGAGAGCGATCTCGCGCGCGGTCTCGCCCAGGAGGCGCGGGGCCAGGAGCTCCAGGTCATAGCGCGGCGACGCCAATCCCGGCTGGCCGTAGAGGAGCTCCAGGGAGGCTCCCGCCGGATAGAAGAAGCGCAGGCGGTCAGCCGGCAGGAGCAGCCTGGGGGGAGCGAGCGGCAGGGGGGAATTGTCCCCCTCCTCCACCACGAGGTCGTAGCGGGTGGCCGTCCCCGCCGGGAGATCGAGGGTGAGCTGGGACGCCGGGGTCTCGGGATCGGCGTGCCGCCAGGCGGCCTCGGCCACCGTCCGCTCCTCCGGCTCCCGCCCCTGACGGCCGGCCACAGGGACCACGAGCCGGACGGAGCGGTCGAAGACCCGCGCCGAGGTGGCCAGGACCAGCCGCGCCGACGGCAGCGAGGGGTACGGCAGATCGATCCTGTACCGGGAGAGAGACGGCGGATCCCCCTTCTCCGCCCGCCGCGCCAGAGTCGGCAGGGGGACCGACATGGGCTCGTCCCGCCGCTCCAGGAGATAGGGGACCTGGCGCCCCTGGGCGTCGGCGATCCGGATGTCGGCGAGCCCCGGGCTGCGGGAGAGGACGGCGGCGTCGAGCAGCAGCGAGGTCAGCCCCGGCGGGCTGGCCGGAATCTTCCGCCGCTCGCGGAATTTGCTCGTATCGAGCGGCGCTCCCAGGGCCGGCAACGGGCTCTCCACAGCCTCCCCCTCCCGCGGTTGGAGGTCGCGGACCTCCCCCCAGCGCGACGCGGCCGTGCGGGCATGCGCCACCTGGTCACGCAGCGCTTCGAGGTCGTAGCGGGGGGCCGCCGCTTTGGGATCGCCGAAGCGCGCGGTCAGGGGCGCGGTGCCGGCGGCCTCGAAGTAGATCCAGGGGAGTGGCGCGAGCTCGGCGGCCACCCCGGCGAGCTCCAGCGGCGGATTGCTCCCGTCGTCGACCGTGAGCTCCAGATCGGCCCCCTCCGGCTGGCTCACGGGGATGCGCAGGTCGGCGGCCGAGAGGCCGTCGCGCACCGCCCGCCGGAGGATCGTTTCTCCGAGCCGCGCGGGCGCGATCTCCCCGCCGTCCCCTTGGCGCAGCCGCCCCGCGGCCACCGTGGCGGCGCGCAGCAGGGGGCCGCCCGGTCCTCCGGCGACGTCGAGGTCCAGCGCCACCACTGGCAGCCGGGCCGCCGGCAGACGGAGGCGGAAGCGGCTCTTCCCCGGCTCGCTCGGCCGCCGCTCGAAGGCCACCGGGACCCGCGCCGCCCGCCCCGGATCGGTCGCGCGCACCAGCCTCGCCGTCACCGCGCCCGGCGGCGGCAGGCGGGCGCTCGACGCGTCGTCCCAGGTCAGGCGCAGATAGCGGAAGTCGCCGGCCGGGAAGTCGACGTCGAGGCGGCTGAGCTTCTCCTCGGGCAGGTCGAAGAGGGTCCCCTGGGCCACCAGCAGGGTCCAGCGGCTGCGGTCCCCTCCCCCCTCCAGTCGGAAGCGCTTGAGGAAAGGAGCGGGCAGACCCAGGATCCGCACCCGGTCGACCGTCGCGCCCGTCCCCAGATCCACCTCGAAGCCGCTCGCGGTCTTGGTCGCGGCCGTCGGCAGGAGCCGTCCCGCGCGCCATTCGGGCTCGCGGCGCGGCGGGTCCACCAGGAGATAGGGGACCTCCCGGCCGCCGGCGTCGAAGAGGCGCAGGTCGACAAAACCGGTGGCGGCGCCGGCGAGGAGCGGCACGTCCGGCTCAAGGCGGTTGGGTCCCGCGGCGCCGGGGAGGACCGGACGCTCGAAGCGGAAGCGGGGCCCGCCGCCGCTGGCGAGCCCCGAGACGATCAGCAATCCGGCCAGGAAGATGGTAGCCCGCCGCCTCATCGCTCCTCCCGCCGCGGCAGCACGTACTTCTGGATCAGCACCGCCATCAGCGCCAGGCAGATGCCGAGGCCGGCGAAGGAGGCCACGCGGTAGAGGCCGCCCAGCCGCGCCATGTCGTGCACGAACCCCTTGAGCACCGCCACCAGGAGCAGCACGATGGCGGAGACCCGCGCCACCTGGTTGCGCAGGATGATCCCGGCGATGAAGAGGGCGATGGCGAACAGGGCCCAGCCCAGGGTGTAGGAGAGGTCCTCGGGCAGCATCGCCTGCCCGCTGAGGAAGCCGAAGGTGAGGCTGGAGCCGGACGAGAAGAAGTCCGCGATCTCGATGTTGACCAGCAGGAAGAGGAGCACCACCCCGCCACCCGCGGCGATCCCCGAGAGGCGCGGCAGGGGCGGGATCAGGCGGTCGTCGCCGCGCGCCAGCAGCCAGGAGGCGAGGAAGAAGGCGAGAGCGGGCACGAGGTACGTGTAGAGGTACCAATTCCAGATCGGCGTGAAGCCGCGCGGATGATAGGCCAGGACGGCGGGATTCGCCGCCAGCCGGACGAAGACCGCGGCGAGCAGGCCGGCCGTCCACCACAGGAGCCCGCGGTGCGGGATACGCAGATAGAGGGCGGCGAGCGCCGCGGCCAGGAGGGCCCAGCCGATGGTGATCCACTCCTGGTCGAGCTGCAGCGGGATGGCCGCCGTGATGAAGGCGAGCACCGCTCCGGCCACCAGGGCGAGCCGGCCCGGATCGCGCTCCGGCTTCACCCCCTCGGGCGCCCGGCGCTCCATCCGGACCAGTTGGGCGAGCAGGACGGCGAGCGCCATGGCCTGCGCCACCGGCAGGACGCCGATCACCCCTTCGAATCCCCCGGCGACCAGGGCGTGCCGGGCGATCAGGAAGAAGCTGAGGCTGGCGAGCACCGCCGCCAGGAAGGGCTGGCGCAGGCGCCGCGCCCGCTCTCCCAGGATCAGCGGGAAGGCCAGGTACGGCAGGTAGAGCGCGCCGGCGAAGGCCAGCTCGTGCCACCAGGGGTAGGGGGGCCCCTCCAGGTGGGCGATCCGCCAGCCGGCCACGGCGGCGGTGGTGGAGATGATCGACAGCGGCGCCAGCCAGGGCCGATCCACGAGCGCCGACAGAGCGAGGAGGGCGAGGAGGAACGCCACGTGCGCGGCGATCGTGAAGCCCAGCGCGGGCGCTCCGGAGGTCATCGAGGCCGCGATGGCGACCCCAAAGCCCAGGAAGAGGCCGGCCACGGCCGCCGACGCCACGCCCGACGCGAGATCTCCGTCCCGCGGGGCGATCCGCCGGGCCAGGGCGATCCAGAGGAACCCGAGGACGGCAACCGCCAGCGCCGCGCCCACGGCCACCGCCGGCCAGGGGCCCTGCCTCGTGGTCACCACCCAGGTGAAGAGGATGACGTCCGAGGCGGCGAGCGCCGCGATCCACAGCGAGGCCCGGCGCAGCCAGAGGGCGGCCACCCCGGCGGCGAGATCGAGCACGAGGAGCACCCCGAGGAACGGCCAGGGAGGGACCGAAAGCCGGGGCTGCGCCGCCACGAAGAGAAGGAACGCGTGCCCCACCAGGGCCAGATAGAGGCTGCCGCCGAGCGGGTCGGCCGCCCCCTCCTCCGCTCCTCCCTGCCGCCGCCGCAGCCAGAGGTTGCCGCCGAGGCTGAGGAGGGTGAAGCCGGCGACCAGGAAGAGCGCGGGGACGAGGCTGGCGGCGAGCGGCACCGTCAGCCACCAGACGGCGATCAGGGCCCACGAGAGGATCGCGCCGAGGACGGTGACCACCGGCCGGTGCAGGGTCCCGGACTCCAGGAAGAGCCCGGCGTTCAGGATCACCAGCAGGAGCGCGAGCCCCCAGAGAGCCGCCTGGGCGAGCGGGCCGGCGGAGAGGAAGAAGAGGAGGCCCAGGGCCAGCAGGAGCAGGAACGCTCCGCTGTCCTCGGGCCGCAGCCGGCGTCCCAGCCGCCGGGCGAGGATCGGCGTGCCGAGGTAGAAGAGGCCGAACACGGCATAGATCGAGATCCCCGCCAGCAGCCGCTCGGGAGAGAGCCAGCGCGCCGACCAGACCGCCTCGGCGGCGACGGCGAAGAAGGCGGCGATCAGGTGGAGGTAGCCGTCCTCGTAGAGCAGGGCGAAGCCGGCCGTGGCCGTCAGCAGGACGAAGAGCACGCCGAACGGCAACCCCGGCGCGGCCGTGGCCGGCTCGATGAGGAGCAGCACGGGGAAGACGAAGAGGAGGAGCGTCCCGAGGATGGCGCCGGCGCGCCCCTCCTTGCCGAGCGGCCGGCCCAGGCGGTCGGCGACCCAGGGGGCCGCGAGATCGAAGAGCAGGAAGAGGGCCACGAAGCCGAGGATCGCCGGCCAGGCGCCTGCCTTCTCGTACGAGGTCGCGAGCCAGATGGCGAAGGAGAGGAGAGTCCCCCCGGCGGCGATGGCGTGAAGAATGCCCATCCCACGGTATACCGCCACGGCGAAGAGGCCGGCCTGCAACAAGAACAGGAAGCCGAAGAGGAGGCCGTAGCGCGCGCCGTAGGCGGGGACGGAGGCGAGATAGAGCCCGAAGAAGAGAGGCAGGAGGGACCCCACCACCGCCGTCCGGGCGAAGGCGTCCTTCCCCTCTTCCGCTCCCCGGACGATGGCCGGCGCCAGGAAGCCGAGGACGGGGAAGATCAGGAAGATCCCCAGCGCCAGCGGCAGCTTCGAGGCGTCGAGGAACTTGAAGGCCCACCCCCACTGATAGAGGAAGGTGAAGGCGAGCGAGAGCGCCGAGAGCACCGGCCATGATTTGCGCAGCGCCACCCAGGCGAGCCCGGCATTGAGGAGCAGCAGGTAACCGAAGAGCCCGTAGGGGTGGTCCTCGCCGCTCGACAGCAGGGCCGGCGTGGCGAAGCCGCCCACCAGGCCGAGCAGGGCGATGAACAGGGCGTCGTGGCGGATCGACAATCCCACCGCCACGGCCGTGACCA
>QHVW01000046.1 GCA_003223675.1 Acidobacteriota bacterium | reverse complement strand
GCGCCTTGGTTCCGCGATTGCCCGCGACTCCTGGGAGACGTAGTTGCCGAGCTGCAACAGCATGGCAACGCTTTGATTTGTTGTGAGTCTGAGCGGCTTGCTAAGGGGCTTCATTTGGCTTCTAGGTGTAAGGATAGTCGTAGCCGCCGTCTCTGGGGCAGCCTTTATAACGATAGAGGACTTCGTGTTGCTGGCGGCTAGCCTATGACATGTCCAAAATGCGGCGGCAGCCTGGAGATTAAATTTTGTCAGCTTCGCGTAAAGCGTGGCCGAGGTGTGCTTATGCAACAGGTTCCACGCGCACGGTGTAAGGACTGCGGGCGGAAATTCAAGAATACCGGTGCTGACCAAGAGCGGGTTGAAGCGAGTCTAATCACGATCAACACCTTTTATTAACCATCATTCCACGGAGGCTCTATGAGTTTGACAGGACATGAGGCATCGCCTGAGAAGCTAGAAGTACCGACTGTTCAGACAGTTTGTAGGCACTTGGCTAACATCATAGACTCCGTATCTGAGGTTTTAAAAATCTGTCACGCCGGGCTGCCAAGGTCTCCGCAACTGGACCAGATGCGAGAGGGCGGTTTAGAGGACCAGACGGCGGTTATCCTTGGGGACCTTGAGGTTTTGGTAAACGACAAACTCCCCGCCGTTTCAACGGCCCTTCGGGCGATGTCGTCCTCGGCGTCTAGATAGACAAAGGAGAGGGCTGTAGGCCGCGCCGTTCTCTGGAAGAAGCAGGGATCGGCTAAGATCGCAGGTGAGTTGCTTCCTCACTTTGAAAGTGGGTCTCTCATGCTACTCCGTCGTGGTCTGCCTGTCTTCCTTGTCCTCCTGACCCTCTCCGCTCCCCTAGCGTCCCCCCTGTCCCGCCTCTGGCACGCCATAGAGGCTCTAGTGAGCCCTGCCGGAAACCGGGGAATCAGCAAAGGGAGGGGAGGATTTGACCCCAATGGTCTCACTCTTGAAGGCCGGGGAGCTTGTGGCCCTGATGGACTTGACGGCGGTGGCGGCTGTGACCCGGATGGACTCACCACCACCCTAGACGGTCGCGGGGCATGTGACCCTGACGGTCTGTTTGGTGGAGGCGGTTGTGACCCCTAGCGGATAGCGGTGAGGGAGGGGGAGGGAACGGGAGAGGGGTAGGGTTCGGGGCCCCCATGCTACGATTCGGCATGCTTCCCGAAGCTCTCGAAGAGCCCTGCCCCGCGTGCGGGGGACGGGGCTGGGTTCTCCTGCCGGACGGCCACGCCGGCACCGCCCGCCCCTGCTCCTGCCGCCAGCGGGACGTCGTCCCCCGGCTGCTCGCCGCGGCGGGGATTCCCCCCCGTTACCGGCACTGCCGGCTGACCAATTTCCACGTCTCCAGCAACCGCTCGCGGCAAGACCCCCAGCTCTTCGCGGCGCGCAAGATCGCCCAGGACTACGTTGAAGGATTCATCCAGGAGGGGAGCGGCTTCCGACAGTCCGGGCTCCTCTTCGTGGGGCCTCCGGGGGTGGGCAAGACCCACCTTTCGGTGGCCATCCTGGTCGAGCTGGTCGAGCGCTATCACTTGCGTGGACGCTTCGTCGAGTTCACCTCCCTGATCCACCAGATCCAGTCGACCTTCGATCCGGACTCTCCGGAATCGAAGCGGCAGATTCTCGACCCGCTGTCCGAGGTGGAGCTCCTGGTCCTCGACGAGCTCGGGGCCCAGAAGCCGACCCCCTGGGTGCGTGACATCCTCTACCTGATCATCAACAACCGCTACACCCGGCGGCTGCCGACCCTGTTCACCACCAACTACCGCCTGGATCCAGCCGCACCGAAGACGGAACGCATCCAAGTCGCCGGACGGACCACGATGGTTCCGAAAACCCTCGACCGTGGGCGCGATCCCGAGACCCCGCCCGCCTTCGACGAGGAGGAGCTCCTGACCAGGCGTCTCCCTGCCATGCTCGTCAGCCGGCTCTACGAGATGGCCCAGCCGGTGGTGCTCGACGCGGTCGAGGACTTCCGGCGCGAGCACGCGGTGCACGGGGCGCACCTGCGGTGAGGCTCTCCGCCCTCGACTGCCTGCGCCGCGGCTGGACCAACCTCGCGGCCAACTGGGAGCTGGTGCTCCTCCAGTGGCTCGAATGGCTCCTGCTCACGGCGCTCCTGGCGCTCGGCCTCTTCCTCCCCCTGCTGATCGTGGGGGCGAATCTGGTGGGCTCAGGGAATGCCGCCCGCCAAGCCGAGGCGCTGGCCCGCCGGCTCGCGGACCTCTCGCCCGCGCTCCTGCTGGCCCTGATCGCCATGCTGGCGGTCTGGCTCGCCTCGCTGCTCCTCCACTCGTATTTCCAGGCCGGCGCCTACGGCGTGCTCGCCGCGGCCGACCGCCAGGCCCTCCCCGGCCCGCGGCGGAGCAAGGAATTCTTCCGCACCTTCAGCCTGCGCGACTTCCTGGGCTGGGGCGGGCTCTACATGTGGCGGTTCTTCGGCGTGCTCCTCCTGTTCGGCGTCTTCGCCTTCCTGCTGGGGGGAGCGGCCCTGCTCTGGCTGATCTTCCTGGGCGTGGGCGGCGCGCAGTGGGGAAGCCCGGCGGCCCTGGGGATCGGCTGCGGCGGCGCGCTGCCGATGGGATTCCTGGCGCTCGTGCTCGGCCTCTGGCTCCACCTGGCCCAGGCCGACCTGGCGCGCGACGGCTCCAGCGTGCGGGCCGCCTCGCGGCGGGGGATATCCGTGCTTGGGCGACGCCTGGGCACTGTGATCGCCCTCTTCCTGGTCGCCCTGGTGGCCGGGCTCGCCCTGGCGATCGTCTTCTTCCCGCTGGGAGCGGCGGCCGACGCCCTGCTCTCCGGCGCCCCCCTGATGCGGACGCTGGTCCGCTTCCTCCTGTTCCTGCTGCAAAGTCTTCCCAATACCCTGCTCGCGATGGTCCTCGCCGGAGCCCTGGTGGCCCTGGTGCGGAGCGAGACGCCGAGCGAGAGTCGACGCTACCCCGAGGTACAGACCGCTTGAGATCGCAGCTCCTGCTCGTCGTTGCCCTGTTGCTCCTGGTCCTCGCCTGCGGGCCGAAGACGTCGCCGCGCACCGCCCCCAAAGGGCCCGCCGCCAGGCCTCCGAAGACGGCACCGGCGCCGAAGCCGCGTCCGCCCAGCCAGTCCGTTCCCATGCCGAAGCCGCCGCTGCGGGAGCCCCTGCCAGCGCAGCTCGAGGCGCCGCCCCAGACGGTCACCGAGCCGCTGCTGGTCAAGGTGGGGCTCGCCAGCGATCTCGAAGCGGTGACCTTCCCCTGCTGCGAGGAGACGCTGGACATGGCCGTGGAGAATCAGACGGTGCCCGTCACCGCCGCGATCAAGGTCGAGCCCGCCGCGGCCATGGCCCAGCAGGGGTACTACCGCCTCCAGGTGGCCGCCCTGCGGGACGAGCGGCAGGCGCAGGACCTCGCCAAGCAGCTCGAGCGGATCTCGGGCCAGTCCGGCGAGGCCTTTTTTGACGCGGGGATCGACCTCTACCGCGTCCGCATCGGCCACTATCCCACCCGCGAGGCGGCCGAGGCGGACATGCGAAGGCTGGGGGCGAGCGGCGTGACCGGCGCCTTCGTGGTGAACGAAGGGGCCGCCGTCAGCGCGCCGGCCCTGCGGATCACCGAGGGGCAGACCGCCACCGTCTACAACGGGCGCTGGCTCTCGGTGGCGCCGGTGGGGGAGCCCAGCGTGCGGGTCAAGGGGAAGCGCTACCGCGGGCGGATCCTCGTCTTCCTCAACGACCGCGGCTCGCTCAACCTGATCAACGAGCTGCCGGTGGAGGACTACCTGCGCGGCGTGGTGCCGAGCGAGATGGGCCCCGAGCTCTACAACCAGCTCGAGGCGCTCAAGGCCCAGGCCGTGGCCGCCCGCACCTACACCCTGCGCAACATGGGCGAGTTCTCGCGCGAGGGGTACGACATCTGCGCCACTCCCCGCTGCCAGGTCTACGGCGGCATCGCCGTCGAGCACCCGCTCTCCGATCAAGCCATACGGGAGACGGCCGGCCAGGTGCTCCTCTACAAGGGGGAGCTGGTGAACGCCCTCTACAGCTCCACCTGCGGCGGGCACACGGAGGACGTCAACGTCATGTTCCCCCTGCAGAAGGAGCCGTACCTCAAGGCGGTCCCCTGCATGGAGGCGGGGGTCGCCCGCGTCGAGGGGGATCTGGGGCCCGGGGTCTCCTTCCCGGCCGGCTTCACCCAGCGTCTGCTGCCGCCTCCTCCGGGCCCGGCGGCGCCCGCCGAATCGCTGGCGGTCCGCCTGGAGCATCTGGCGCTCCTGGCGGGGCTCCCCGCGCCGCGCGAGCGGCTCGCCGGCATCGACCGCCGCGAGGTGCAGCGCTACATCGCCTCCGCCTTCGACCTGGCCCTCGACGCCCGCCTCTTCCTGGCGCCGGAGGACATCCGGTACCTGCTCAGCAATCCGCCCCCCGACTGGAGCGCGGAGGACCGCCGGCGCGCGGCCTACCTGATGCGGAGCGGCCTGGTGAGCGGTCCGCCCGACCAGCCGCTCACCGAAGGGGAGATCGAGCGCTCGCTCCTGGCGCTGGCGGAGCTCCTGCGCGTGGTGCGCCGCGAGGACGTCTCGTTCCTCTCCACGGCGGACGGCAAGATCACCGTCCGCTCGGGGAAGACGGACAAGACCTACGACCTGCCGCCCGGCCTCGCCACCTTCCGCCGCCAGGGGGACGGCCTCTACAGCTCCGCGCTCGCCATGGTGCCGGGCGATCTCCTGACCCTCTTCTGGCAGGGGGACCGGCTGGTGGCCGCCACCCAGGAGATCGACCTCGACGGCATCGCCTTCGACCGCAGCAGCCCCTACAGCAACTGGACCCGCTTCCGCACCGACTCGCAGCTCGCCGCGCAGGTCAACACCCGCTTTCCGGGGATGGGCTTCCAGAGCTTCGAGATCATCTCGCGGGGGGTCTCGGGCCGGGTGGGGAAGATCCGCATCTTCGGCGACAACGCCCAGACCATGGACGTCGATGGTCTCGCGGTCCGCTGGACGCTCGACGTGCCGGACACCCTCTTCACCGCCAAGCGCCTGGCGCCCAAGGACTCGGAGCCCGGCTGGCTCTTCACCGGCCGCGGCTTCGGCCACGGCGTGGGGATGTGCCAGGTGGGGGCTTACGGCATGGCCCAGCGGGGGCACACCTACCGCGAGATCCTCACCCACTATTACACCGGCGTCGAGCTCGGCCGGGCCCGCTGGAAGGGGCGCACCGCCGCGGGAGGCACGAAATGACCGATCTGGCCCGCTACATCGATCACACCCTGCTGCGTCCCGAGGCCACGGAGGCGGACGTGCGCAAGCTGGTGGAGGAGGCGGCCGAGCACGGCTTCGCCTCGGTGTGCATCCCGCCCGTCTATGTGGCCTTGGCGGCGGAGATCCTGCGGGGCACGCCGGTGGCGGTGGGCACCGTGGTCGGCTTCCCGCTCGGCTACGTCCACCCCGAGGTCCGGCGAGCCGAATCCCGCCAAGCCGTCGTGGACGGCGCCGGGGAGCTCGACACCGTCCTCGA
>QHVW01000149.1 GCA_003223675.1 Acidobacteriota bacterium | reverse complement strand
GGCAAGCTCAAGGTGGAGGACCGCATCAAGCGCTTCTTCCCCGAGGCGCCTCCCGACAAGGCGGCGATCACCCTGCATCAACTGCTGACCCACACCGCCGGCCTCCCCGAGACCCTCGGCCCGGAGGATGAGGCGCTCCCCCGGCACGCTTTCCTGAAGCGGCTCTACGCCACCAGGCTGCTCTCCCCCCCGGGCCAGAAGTTCCTCTACTCCAACGCCGGCTACAGCCTGCTGGCGGCGGTGGTGGAGGTGGCGTCGGGCCGGCCGTTCGGCGAATTCCTGCGCGACCAGGTGTTCCTGCCGGCCGGCATGCGCCACACCGGCTTCATCCCGGACCCGCAGGACCGTCCGCGCCTCGCCCACGGCTACAACGGGGACGGCGACTGGGGGACCTCGCTCGACCACCCCCACGCGCCCGACGGCGGCCCGTGGTGGAACCTGCGGGGGAACGGCGGCATCCTCACCACCACGGGGGACCTCTATCTCTGGTTCGTGGCCCTGCAGGGCAATGCGGTGCTCTCCGCGGCCGAGCGCGAGAAGTACGAGCGGCCGTACATCCGCGAGACCAACGCCGAGTATCCGCAGTACACCTACGGCTGGTCCTTCTCCAAGAGCCCGGCCGGCCACCGGAAGCTGGCACACGTGGGGGGCAACGGCGCGTTCCAGTCCGACTTCCGCCGCTACCCCGAGGACGGCGCGATGATCGCCATCGGCTCGAACACTGACGACTACTCGTCGATCGCGGTCGCCAATCACCTGGAGGACTGGCTGTTCGGCAAGCCCTTCGTGGACCCGCTGGCGCTCGTGCCGGCCAAGGAGGAGGAGCTCCGCCGCTGCGCCGGCACCTACGAGCTGGCGGGAGGCGCGGCGCCCGAGCGTCTCACCGTCACCGCCGAGAAGGAGCGCCTGGTGGTCACGCCGGAAGGCGCCGCGGGGCTCGTGCTGCTCTCGGGCAAGCCGGAAGGCAAGCGCCAGAAGCGTTTCGAGGCGCGCGAGGAGCGGGTGTCCGAGGCCATGGCGGCGGCGCGGCGGGGCGATCTCAAGCCCCTGGCCGGGATCTGCGTCGACGCCGACGAGGCGGCGAAGCACTGGCGGGCCGTGATGACCAGGACCGAGGCCCAGCTCGGGCCCTGGCAGGGGATCACGATGCTGGGCACGCGCAGCATCGGCGGCCAGATCGTGACCCACGCGCGCCTCCTCTTCAAGAAGGGGACGCGCGTGCTCGACGTGGCCTGGGCGGGCTCGCTCGCCGATCACGTCACGGTGAGCGACCGCCTGCAGCCGTCCTTCTTCCTCCCCGACGGGCCGTCCCGCTTCGTCACCTTCGACGTCGGCACGGACACCCTCGAGCACCTGACCTGCGAGGGCGCGGGCGCCGCCGCTCCCTCGCTGCGCTTCGAAGGCCCCAGCGGCACGGTCACGGTGCGGCGGCGGTAGCCCCCTTCGACTGGTGGACGGCGAACATGCCGCCCTGGGGGTCGAGGAAGGTGGCGATCAGGTCCCCTCCGGGGACCTCCATCGGTCCGTTCAGCACCTGGCCGCCCTGCTGGCGCGCGGCCTCGACGGCGGCGTTGACGTCCGCCACCCGCGCGTAATAGAGCCAGGCCGGCGGCCCCGGCATCTCGGCCGGCTTCCTGAAGATGCCGCCCAGGGTCTTGCCGTTGCGTCCGTACATCTGGTAGAGGCCCATCTCGCCCATGTCGTGGTCTGCGATCTTCTCCCAGCCGAAGAGGTCGGAGTAGAAGGCGAGCGCGGCGTCGGGATCGGTGGTGATCAGCTCGTGCCATGAATACTCGCCCACCGGAGGCATCCCCTCCGGCTCCGGCTGCCCCTGCCCGGCGGGGGTGAAGGCGGCGATCGTCGCTCCCTGCGGATCGTTCAGGATCGAGAAACGGCCGACCGTGGGAATGTCCCTGGGCTCTACCATCACCGTCGCCCCCAGCTCGCGGGCGCGCGCCGTGGTGGCATCCACGTCCGGCGTGCCGACGTAGGCGATCCAGTGGGGGCGCGCGCCGCCGGCGACGGCCTCGTCCGGCAGCTTCATGACGCCGCCCATCGGTTTCCCGTTGGCCGTCCACATAGAGTAGGACGGCATCCCCGGGTTGTCCCAGGTCTCGATCCCCCACCCTGCCACGGCGGTGTAGAAGGCCTTGGCGGCCTCTGGATCAGTGGTCATCAGGTCGTACCAGACGAAACGGCCGCGGACGCTTTCTTCAGGCATCTTTTCCTCCTTGGAAGTGACGGAAGTAGCCGGAGCACCATCATATACCGGCGGCAACAGGGCGGCAAGTCCTTGCTTTGACATCTCTGTGTCAAAAGCACAATCGGCCGGTTTCCGGCTTCCCAGATCTGCCGGCCGAACGGTCCCCGGATCTGGTGCCCGGGGATCGTGATCCAGGGATGACGGCCCGCCTGCGGAGAACGGGCGGCCTCGATTGATTGAAAGGTTTTCCGAGGATGCATGCCGGGGGCTGGAGAGGCACGGGCGTTGCCCTCTCCAGCCCGCCATGGCGGGGCTTCCGAAACCTTTTCGTCCGATGCTCGCCGCGGAGGTGAAGCGGCCGTTCCACAAGCCGGGGTGGGTCTACGAGGAGAAGTACGACGGCTATCGCGCGGTGGTCTACAAAGACGGCAAGAGCGTGCGCATCCTGTCGCGGAACCTGAAGGATCTCACCGCGCAGTTCCCGGAGGTCGCCGCGGCGGTGGCCCGGCTGCGCGCTCCCAGCCTCGTCCTCGACGGCGAGATCGCGGTCTTCGACGAGCGCCTCGTCTCGCACCTCGGCTATCTGCGGCCAGGCCACGCGAACGCAGGCAAGCTCCTCACGCCGCCGGTCCTGGTCGCCTTCGACTGCCTCTTCGCGCGCGGCAAGGAGCTCTTCCAGGAGCCGCTCCAGCGCCGCCGCGCCCGTCTGGAGAAGGAGCTCGCCCGAGCGGAGGGCCCTCTCCTCGTCGCCCGCCGGCTCGACGCGGACGGCCTGCAGGCCTGGGAGGAGGTGAAGGCCCATGGCTGGGAAGGGCTGATCGCGAAGGACGCCGCTTCGCGCTATGAGCCGGACACGCGGACGCGGAGCTGGATCAAGGTGAAATACAAGGTCCGGGTGGGCTGGCCGGGCGAGGGAATCGAGTACACGAGAGGATAACCAACGGCCCAGGTGCAAATGTAGGAATGACAAGAACCACTAAAGATCGTTAATTTTCAACCATGGATTCTGCGAACCTACTAGCAATCCGCAGAAAAATTTCTTACCCTGTGTCCCGCTTGACCCGGTGTCCCGCACCTTAACACCGACGTTCTGGCCAAGCGCAGGACGAAACGAGGAAGCGGCTCCCAGCCAATTCCCGATCTTATGAACTTTTTGTTTTGGGGGGAGAAATCATGTCGAAAAGTGTCGTCATTGTAGGTGGGGGTACGGCTGGTTGGATGACCGCGGCCTATCTTAAAAAGGCTGCCCCCAGCGTCAACGTCACCCTTATCGAGTCCGCGAACATCCGGACGGTCGGAGTCGGCGAGGCCACCTTCAGCACCATCAAGCTCTTCTTCGACTTCCTCGGTCTCGAAGAACAGGACTGGATGCCGAGTTGCAACGCCACCTACAAGCTGGCGATCAAGTTCGCCGGCTGGCGCCCCGACGGGGCCGACTTCTATCACCCGTTCCAGCGCTATGAGATGGTCGACGGCTACAACATGGGCGAGTGGTGGCTGAAGCTCAAGCAGCACGAGGTGCCGTTCGACCAAGCCTGCTTCACCATCCCGGCGATGTGCGAGAACAAGCTGTCGCCCCGCTTCCTGGACGGCCGCGTCTTCGACGACAAGGTGCAGGACTTCTTCGGCGGCAGCCGGCGGCCGAAGAACAGCTTTCTGGCCGAGCACAAGGTCCAATACCCCTACGCCTACCAGTTCGACGCCAGCCTGCTGGCCGAGTACCTCAAGGGGTACGCCACGCGGCGCGGCGTCCGCCAGATCATCGACGAGGTGGATGAGGTCAAGCTGGCCGAGGACGGCAGCATCGATCACCTGGTCACCCACGGGCACGGGACGCTGCGCGGCGACCTCTTCGTCGACTGCACCGGCTTCCGCGGCCTGCTGATCAACCAGGCGCTCAACGAGCCGTTCATCTCCTTCCGCGACACGCTGCTGTGCGACCGCGCGATCGCCCTCCAGGTCCCCAGGGACATCGAGACCCACGGCATCGAGCCCTACACCACGGCCACGGCGCTGAGCGCCGGCTGGGTGTGGAACATCCCGCTCTACGGCCGTGTCGGCACGGGCTACGTCTACTGCAGCCAGTTCCTCTCCGAGGAGGAGGCCGAGCGCGAGCTCCGGGCGCACCTGGGGCCCGACGCCCACGGCCTGCGCGCCAACCACATCAAGATCCGCACCGGCCGCTGCCGCAATTCGTGGGTGAAGAACTGCGTCGCCATCGGTCTGTCGAGCGGCTTCGTCGAGCCTCTCGAGTCGACGGGCATCTTCTTCATCCAGCACGGGATCGAGGAGCTGATCAGCCACCTGCCCGGCAACACCATCGACGAGGACATGGTGCGCAGCTACAACCGGGTGGTCGGCGAGGCGGTCGACGGCGTGCGCGACTTCCTCACCCTCCACTACTACGCGAGCCAGCGGATGGACAGCGAGTTCTGGCGCGCCACCAAGCAGGTCCCGCTCTCGGACGACCTCCGCGAGCGGCTCGACATCTGGAAGTCCCGCCTGCCCAACGCCAAGAACATCAACCCCAACTATCACGGCTTCGAGTCCTACTCCTACTCGGTGATGCTGATGGGGCTCGGCTACCAGCCCGAGCGGGGCCTGCCGGCCCTCGACCACATGGACGACACCAACGCCCTCCTCGCCTTCCGCGCCATGCGCGAGCGGACGGACCGGCTGATGGCGAGCCTGCCGACCCAGTACGAGTACCTGACACAGGTGCGGGCCGAGATGTTCGTGGCCGCCTGAGGCGAGCGGATTTCCGGGGGGCGGGGGCTTGCGCTCCCGCCCCGGGCGGGTACGATCTCCGTATACGTTCCCGAACGGAGGTCCCGATGCGCCGACCGCTCCGCCTCGTCGCCGTCCTTCTACTCGCTCTGGGGTTGTCCATCGCCCTGACGTCAGGCTGCGCCACGACGCCGGCCTCCGGCACGGACCCCGAGGCCTGCCCCAACGTCTTCTGTAGCACCGAGGACGGCCACGCCCAGTGCGTCGCCGCCGGCTGCGGTTGCTCGCAGGACGGTTTCTGCGTGCGTGAGGGGGCGTCG
>QHVW01000148.1 GCA_003223675.1 Acidobacteriota bacterium | reverse complement strand
TCGGCCGGAGCCACGATCGCCATCCTCTACTCCACCGCCCAAGCCGTCAATGACTCTGCAGAGCCGTCAGGGCGCTCAGCACCTCATCGCTGTGCGTGGCCGGCTTGACGCCCGTGAAGACCTTGGCGATCTTCCCCTGGGGATCGACGACGAAGGTATTGCGGGCCGCGAGCTTGGCGCCGTTGTACTCCATCACCGAGCCGTACTGCGTCGAGACCTTGGCGTCGGGGTCCGAGAGGAGCTTGAAGGCGAGCCCTTCCTTGGCGCAGAAGCTCTTGTGGGACTCGGCGGTGTCGACGCTGACGCCGACGATGGCCGCGTTAGCCTTCTCATACTTGGCCAGGTCCCGCTGGAAATTGTGCGCCTCCAGCGTGCAGCCGCCTGTGAAGTCCTTGGGATAGAAGTAGAGGACCACCCACTTCCCCCGGAAGTCCTTGAGGCTTGCCGGGTGCCCTTCGTTGGTGGTGAGGCTGAAGTCCGGAGCCGGCGAGCCGACCGCCCGGCGCGGTTTACGGTCGAGGCGCTCGCCCGCGAGAAGCGCGACCCCGGCGCCCAGGGCCGCGCGGGTCACGGCGATCATCCCCAGCCGTGGCAGGGTGATGGTTCTTGAGATCATTGGGAGCTCCTTTCTTACAGCGAGCGCGGAGCGGAAGCTTCCGCGCCCTCTGTAAAAAGACGCAATCGTCGTGCCACGGGAGCGGATCGGGGGCCTGAGCAACAGGAGGAGCCATGGAGAGCGCACTGGGGATTCACCGCCTGCACTTCGCGTTCACCGTCACCTATCACTATCTCTTCCCGCAGCTCACGATGGGGCTCGCGCCCCTCCTCCTCCTCTTCAAGTCGCTGGCCCTGTGGAAGCAGGATGAGCGGTACAACAAGGCCGCCCGCTTCTGGGCCAAGATCTTCGCGATCAATTTCTTCTTCGGCGTCATCACCGGCGTCCCCATGGAATTCCAGTTCGGCACCAACTGGTCGAGATTCGCGCAATATTCGGGGGGCGTCATCGCCACCGCCCTCGCCATGGAAGGGGTGTTCGCCTTCTTCCTGGAGTCGTCGTTCCTCGGCGTCTTCCTCTTCGGCGAGCGGCGGTTCGGGCAGAAGATCCACTGGCTGTCGGCCCTCATGGTCTTCCTGGGCTCCTGGATCTCCGGCTTCTTCATCATCGTGACCGACGCCTGGATGCAGCACCCCGTGGGCTTTGAGATCGGGGCGGACGGCACCGCCCACCTCAGCAGCTTCTGGGCGCTGCTGTTCAACGAGTGGGCCTTCTGGCAGTACATCCACAACATGGGCGGGGCGGTGATCACCGGCGCGTTCGCCATGGCGGCGACAGGCGCCTTCTACGTGCTCTCGGGCCGGCAGGAGGAGTATGGCCGGCTGTTCCTGAGGGCGGGCGTCATCGTCGCGGCGATCGCCTCGCTGTTTCAGCTCTGGCCGTCGGGTGACCAGCACGGCCGGCTGGTGACGCAATATCAGCCCATCACGCTCGCGGCCATGGAAGGGCTTTTCAACACCGAGGCAGGGGCCGGCATCGTCCTCGTCGGCCAGCCGGACACCGACCGGCAGAAGCTCGACAATCCGATCCACGTGCCCGGCGCGCTCAGCTTCCTCACCTACCGTCACTGGGAATCGGTGGTGAAGGGGCTGAACGACTTCCCGCGCGATCAATGGCCGGACAACATCGCGTTGCTCTATTACAGCTACCACATCATGGTGGGGCTGGGGACGCTCTTCATCCTCATCATGGCGATCGCGGCCTTGCTGCTGTGGCGGCGTAAGCTGTACGAATCACGCTGGATGTTATGGATTCTGATGTTGAGCTTTCCATTCCCCTACATCGCCAATACCGCGGGATGGATCACCGCCGAGGTCGGCCGCCAGCCCTGGGTGGTATACGGGCTGATGCGGACGGCGAACGGTTATTCATCCAACGTTTCGGCGGGCAACGGCCTCTTCTCTCTGCTGGGCTTCATGGGGATGTACTCTCTGCTGAGCATCCTGTTCCTGCTCCTCCTCTGGCGGGAGCTGATGCACGGGCCTGCCTTCCTGGATGAGAAGGGTTGAGGAGAACGAGGCCATGGAAACGATCTGGTTCATCCTCGTCGCGTTGATGCTGACCGCTTACGTGGTGCTGGACGGCTTCGATCTCGGAGTCGGCATCCTCAGCCCCTGGGTGGCGAAGACTCCGGACGAGCGGCGCCTCGTCCAGCGCACCATCGGGCCAGTGTGGGACGGCAACGAGGTCTGGCTGCTGGCGGCGGGAGGAGCCCTCTATTTCGCGTTTCCACTCCTCTATGCCTCCAGCTTCAGCGGCTTCTACCTGCCGTTGATGATGGTGCTCTGGCTGCTGATGTTGCGGGGGATCGGCGTCGAGCTGCGGGCCCACGTCGACGATCCGCTGGCTTGGACTCTGTGCGATTTCGTCTTTTCCCTCGCCAGCCTGCTGCTCGCGATCTTCTTCGGCGCGGCGATCGGCAACGTCGTCCGCGGCGTGCCGCTGGGGCCGGACGGCTACTTCTTCGAGCCCCTGTGGACCGACTTCAGGGTCGGCCCCCATCCCGGCATCCTGGACTGGTACACGGTGCTGACGGGCGTGCTGGCGCTGGTCACGCTCGCCGTGCACGGCGCCCACTATCTGGCGGTGAAGACGGAGGGGGAGATCCAGGCCCGGTCCCGGCGTTTCGCCGCCCTGGGCTGGATCACGCTGGTAATCCTGACCTTCCTGAGCCTGGTCGCGTCGCTGTCGATCCGGCCGGGGATCCTCGAACGATTCCGGACGGACCCGTGGGGATGGGCCATCCCCGTCCTGGTCGCGGCGTCGCTGGCCGTCATGCCGATCTATCGCCGCCGAGGGCGGGACCGGGAGGCGTTCCTCGCCTCGACCGCCTACATCGTCGGCATGCTGGGAGGCGCGGCCTTCGCGCTCTACCCCTATCTGCTGCCCGCCAGCACGGACCCGTCGTTCAGCCTGACGGTCCACAACGCCAAGACGGGAGCCTACAGCCTGCGGGTGGGCTTGATCTGGTGGATGCTCGGCATGGTGTTGGCGGTCGGATATTGCACCTTCCTGTATCGCTCGTTTCGGGGTAAGGTCTCATTGCAGGGAGAAGGGTATTGAAGAAGGATATTGAGGGCAAAGCCATGATCTCGCGCTGCTCGGTCTTGATGCTTCTGGCGATTTTGACGGTGCCGCCCGCGTACGCGCAGGCCGGCGACGACTGGCCTGCGTGGGGTCACGATCCCGGTGGCCAGCGCTTCTCGCCGCTCTCGATGATCGATCGCGGCAACGTGCGCTCGCTCAAAGTCGCCTGGACCTTCCACACCGGCGACGCCTACCAGCCCAAGGATTCCAAGCCCACCGCCTTCGAGGCTACCCCGATCTACGTCGACGGCACGCTCTATCTCTCCACGCCGCTCGGCCGCGTCATCGCCCTCGATCCCGTGACCGGCCGGCAGCGCTGGGCCTACGACCCCAAGATCGACAAGGACGCCGGCTACGGCGATTACGCCAGCCGCGGCGTCTCCACCTGGAAATCCCCCGCGGGCCAGCGCCGCATCTTCATGGCCACCATCGACGCGCACCTGATCGCGCTCGACGCGGCCACGGGCAAGCCGTGCGCCGATTTCGGCGACAACGGCGTCATCGACCTCCGGCGCGGCCTGCGCATTCCGGTGCCGGCCGGCCGCTACGCCGATTATGAGGAGACCTCGCCGCCAGCCATCATCGGCGGCACGGTGGTGGTGGGCTCCGGCATCGCGGACAACAATCTGGTCAGCGCGCCCAGCGGCGAGGTGCGCGGTTTCGATGCGGTCACCGGCCGGCTGAAGTGGACCTGGGACCCCATTCCGCAGGATCCCAAAGATCCCGGCGCGAAGACCTGGAAGAACGGAGGCGCCAGGATCACCGGCGCCGCCAACGCCTGGTCGGTCATCGCCGCCGATCCCGAGCGCGGCCTCGTCTTCGTCCCCACCGGCAGCCCCAGCCCTGACTATTACGGCGGCGAGCGCCTGGGTGACGATCTCTACGCGAATTCGGTCGTGGCGCTGCGCGCCGACACCGGCGAGCGCGTCTGGTCCTTCCAGACCGTTCATCATGACCTCTGGGATTATGACGTCGCCTCGCCGCCGGTGCTGTTCGAGGTCCATCGCGACGGAAAAACGATCCCCGCCGTGGGCGCCGGCTCCAAGACGGGAAATTTCTTCATTCTGGATCGCCTCACGGGCAAGCCGGTTTTCGGAGTCGAGGAGCGGCCGGTGCCGAAGAGCGACGTGCCGGGCGAGGCCGCGGCGCTCACGCAGCCGTTCCCCCTGATGCCCCGGCCGCTGGCGCCGCAGACGCTGGACGTCAACGCGATCCAGGGCTCCGAGGCCGACCGCAAGTGGTGCCGCGAGGAGATCGCGAAGCTCCGTTCCGAAGGGATTTTCACGCCGCCCAGCGTACGCGGATCGCTCATCGTCCCGGGCAACGTCGGCGGCATGGCCTGGGGGGGCGCCGCATACGATCCCACCCACCGTCTGCTGCTGATTCCGGTCAACAATCTCGCGGCGGAGGTCCGCCTGATCCCGCGCGCCAATTTCGAGAGCGAGAACGAAGCCAACGGCCGCGACCTGAGCGGCGGCTGGGAATTCGCGCGGCAGACGGGGACACCGTACGGCATGGCCCGCCGTCTCCTCCGCGCGCCGGGCGGCTGGCCGTGCACGCCACCCCCCTGGGGCACGCTGAGCGCGCTCGACGCCGATACCGGCGCCGTGAAGTGGACCGTGCCCATCGGCCAACTCCCCGCGATGGGACCGGCGCCCGCGCCTCCCACCCCCTACGGCTCCATCGCTCTCGGCGGACCGATCGTCACGGCCGGCGGTCTGGTCTTCATGGCGGGAACGCTCGATCCAGCCCTCCGCGCCTTCGACGTCGTCACGGGCCAGGAGCTCTGGAAAGGCGATCTCCCGACCAGCGCCCGGTCCATGCCGATGACCTTCCGCGGTCCCGACGGCAAGCAGTACGTGGTGATCTCCGCTGGCGGCCACGGCCTGCCTGTGGCGCCGCTGGGCGACTCTGTGATTGCGTTCACGCTCGGA
>QHVW01000147.1 GCA_003223675.1 Acidobacteriota bacterium | reverse complement strand
TCAGGAAGCGAGGACGGCCTCCGCCGCCAGCACCCCCGCCGTCGGCCGCACGCCGCCGCCCGGGTGGCTGCCGCTGCCGCCCAGGAAGAGACCGGGGATGGCGGTGCGATAGCGCGCCGCGGAAGGCGACGGGCGCATCACCAGCAGTTGATCGAGGGCCAGCTCGCCGTGGTGGAGCTGGCCGCCGGTGAGGGCGAAACGGGTTTCGAGATCGGCGGGGGTCAGGATCTCCCGGGCCACGATTCGTTGGCGCACGTCCGGAGCGTATCTTTCGAGGACGGCGATCACGGCGTCGCCCAGGCGCTCGCGCGCCTCCGCCGTCCAGCCGCCTTCCAGGTTGGAAGGGGCGAAGCTCGCGAGGATGGAGACCACGTGGTGGCCGGCCGGCGCGAGGCCCGGATCGGCGACGGAGGGCACGCGGATCTCCAGGTGGGGGCGCTCGGAAAAGCGACGGTATTTGATGGCGTCGTAGGCGCGCTCCAGCTCGTCCACGTGGCCGCCGCCGATGCGGATTGCTTCGTCGAGCCGGCCGTCGCTCCCGGTGAGCTCCAGCGGGCCTGAAAGGGCCAGGTGGACCTTCGCCGCGCTCCCCCGGCTGCGCACCCGGTGGAGCTCCTCCTCGATCTTCAAAGGCAGAGAGCCCGGCGCGAGCAGATCCAGCATCGTGCGCTTGGGATCGGCCGAGGAAAGGACGACCGGCGCGTCGACCGTCTCGCCGGACGCGAGCGTGACGCCGGCCACTTTGCTCCGGTCCAACCGGATGCGCCGGACCTCGGCGCCCGTGCGCACCTCCACTCCGGCAGCGCGGCCCGCGGCGAGAAGCGCCGCGACGAGCGCCGGCGGCCCTCCGGCCAGGGCTTCTCCACCGGCGCACTCGCGCAGCAGGAAGTTGGTCGTCGTGCCTGCCGACCAGGGGCCGGACCAAGTGGAGGCCACCGCGGGAGCGGCGAGCGCTTCGACCAGGAGCGGCGTCTCGAACCGCTCGTTGAGGAAGTCGGCCACGCACATCGGTGCCGTGCGCGCCAGCTCGAGAAGGTCCTTGCGGCTGAGCCGCAGCACCGAGAGGCCGCGCCGGGCGATCTGCCAGAAATCGCCGGCCGATCCAGGAGAGAGAGACGGCGGCGTATCCGTCAGCACGGCGCGGATCAGCGGCGTGATCCGCCCGAGAAAAGCGCGCAGTTGCCGGTAGCTCTGAGCGTCGCGCTGAGAACGTTTTCCGATCGCGTCAGCGCCGGACTCATCGCCCGCCAGGAGGATCCCCGGTCCATTCGCCTCCGCGACGTACGTGGACGGGGCCTTGCGAAACGCGAGGCCGTGCTTGGCGAGGCCGAGCCGCTCCGCGATCGCCCGCGGCACCAGGCTCTCATCGTGAAGCACGCCGGGCACTGTGTAGCCGGGATGAAGCTCGTGCTTCGCGGAAAGGCCTCCCGGCGCCGCCGCGCGTTCGAGGACGACGACCTTGCGCCCCGCTCCGGCGAGCCGCGCCGCCGCCGCGAGGCCGTTGGGACCGGCTCCGATCACGATGGCGTCGAACCCCATTCAGACCGCCCTCTTGCCGAGCATCGCCTGGGCGCAGAGAGCGCCCGGCACGCCCATGATGCCGCCGCCGGGGTGGGTGCCCGAGGCGCACATCCAGAGGTTGCGCACCGGCGTCCGGTAGCGGCTCCAGCCGGCCATCGGGCGCAGGAAGGCGAGTTGCTCCAGCGACAGCTCGCCATGGAAGATATTGCCCTCGGTCAGGCCGTAGATCTGCTCCAGGTCCCACGGCGTGAGCACCTGGCGATGAAGGATCAAGCTTTTCAGGTTCGGCATGTATTCCGAAAGCGTATCGATCACCGCATCGCCGAAGGCCTCGCGCTGGTTCGGCCAGTCCGCGGCCCCTTCCTTGAGATGGTAGGGTGCGTACTGCACGAAGATCGACATCACGTGCTTGCCCGGCGGCGCCACCGTGGGATCGGTCAACGACGGGATGAGGACGTCCATGAACGGCTGGCGCGAGAAGGCGCCGTACTTGGCGTCGTCGTAGGCCCTCTCCAGATAATCGATCGATGGCGCGATGGTAATGCCGCCTTGCAGATGGGGACCGTAGTCCGGCCGGCAGGTGAGCTCGGGCAGCGCGTCGAGCGCCAGGTTCACCTTGCCCGAGGAGCCGCGCATCTTGAACCGCCGCACCTGCTGCGCGATCTCGGGATCGAGGTGCTCCTCGCCCACCAGGTGAAGGAACGTGCGGTGCGGATCGAGCCCCGAGATCACGGCCCTGGCGCGGATCTCGTCGCCGTTGGCCAGCACGACGCCCGCGGCCCGGCCGTTCTGCATCAGCAGGTGGGCGACCGGCGCTTCGGTGCGGATCTCGACGCCCAGCGCGCGGGCCGAGCTGGCGATGGCCTGCGCGATGGCGCCGGTGCCCCCCTTGGGCAGCCCCCAGGCGCGGAACGAGCCGTCGATCTCCCCCATGTAGTGATGGAGGAGGACGTAGGCGGTACCCGGCGAGCGGATGCCGAGGAACGTGCCGATGATGCCGGAGATGGCCATTGGCGCGATGAGCTGCTCGCACTCGAACCATTCCGAAAGGAAATCCACGGCGCTCATCGTCATCATCTTGACGTTGGCGAAGAGCCAGGCGTCCCCCTCGCCGCGGATCTGCTTGCCCAACCGCGCGATGCGCAACAGCTCCCGCGGATCACGCGACAGCGGATCGGGGGCCGGCTGATCGATCAGCGGCTTGATCAGGCGGCCCAGCTCGGCCATCTGCTGCCCGAAGCGCTTGTAGACCTCGGCGTCGCGCGGCGAGAACTGGGCGATGGAGCGGCGCGTGCGCTCGGGATCGGAATCGCGCAGCAGGTAGCGCCCGTCCGGGAACGGCGTGAGCGTCGCTTCCAGCGGCAGGACCTCGTAGCCGTGGCGCGGCAGCTCCAGGTCGCGGATGATCCATGGCCGCAGCAGCGAGACAACGTAGGAGCAGCAGGAGAACTTGAAGCCGGGATGGATCTCCTCCGTCGTGGTGGCGCCGCCCACCTGGTGCCGCCGCTCCAGGACCAGCACCTTGCGCCCGGCCTTCGCGAGATAGGCCGCGCAGACCAGGCCGTTGTGCCCGGCGCCCACCACGATGGCGTCGTACCGCCCGCCCCGAAGATCACTCACGGCTTGCGCTTCCTCTCCGGATCGAAGAACGGAATCGGCGCCACCGTGGCGGTGACCTTGCGCCGCTCGTATTCGACCGTGTGCTCGATCTGGAGCTTCGTCCCCTTCGCCTCGAAGCCGCGGCGCACCGAGGCGAGCGCCAGGTACTTCTTGAGCAGCGGCGACCAGGTGTGGCTCGTGGCCTGCCCCACCTGATGCCCCGCCTCGTCATAGACCGGCAGGGCATCGCGCCGCGCCGTGGCCGGCAGGCTCGGCGGCAGGTTGAAGCTGGCGTACAGTTGCTCGAGCTCCACCCAACTCACCTCCAGGCCCACGAGCTGCCAGATCGAGCCTCGCTTCTGCTCGGCGGCAATGGCGTCGCGGCCGATGAAGTTGCCGCGCTCGAGGTCGACCATCCAGCCGAAGCCAAGCTCCAAAGGCGTGGACTTGCGCGATTCGAGAACGACCTTCTGCGAGCTGAAGTAGTCGACGCCCAGGAGGACGAATCCGGCCTCGATACGGGCCACGTCGAGCGCGTCGAGCCCCGCAGGCTCGATGCCATGCCGCCCTCCGGCGGCCATCAAAGCGTCCCAGACATCCACTGCCGCCTCGCGCTCCACCCACACCTCGTAGCCCAGGTCGCCCGTGTAGCCCGTGCGGCTGATCCAGACCGGAATCCCCCGGATCGTCCCGCGCGTGACGCCGAAGAACTTGAGCGAGTCGATCTCGTCGATACCGGCGTCGCGCAGGATCGCCCGCGAGGTTGGCCCCTGGAGCGCCAGGGCGGCCAGGCGCGCGCTGGAATCTTCGAGCTCCACGTCGAGGCCGCGGGAGAGCGCTTGCAGCCAATGGAGGGTGGGATCGGCCGCGGTGACGCGGAAATGGTCCGCGGCCAGCCGGGAGACAGTGCCGTCGTCGATCACCTTGCCGTCGTCGTCGCACCAGCAACTGTAGGCCACCCGCCCCACCTTCAGCTTGGTCACGTCGCGCACCATCATGCGGCCGAGGAGCGCCGCGGCGTCCGGCCCCGAGACCTCGTACTTGTAGAGCGGCGTCGCATCGAGCAGGCCGGCCGACTCGCGGAAGGCAAAGTATTCGCGCTCGTGCGACGTGTCGAAGCTGCAGACGGCGCAGTACCCCGCCCAGTCCTTCCACCGGTAGCTGGTGCACAGGGGCTGCGTACGCTCGTGGAAAGGCGTCGGAATCGGCATCGGCGGTCAAGGGCCTCGCAAGGAGCGGAGAGTGTATCTCCAGGTCTCTGCCGGGGGCAAGGCCGCCCGGTCAACACCGGGAGCTAATCGAGGAGACCGATCTCTCGTCTCGTTTCCCTTGCGGTAGGATCTCCCCATGCGGCCTGTATTCGGCGCCCAGGTCCCTGGCCATGGCGCTCCCCACGCGTCCTCCCCCCAGAGTCACGATCTTCATGCCGGTCTCCTCTCGACGGTTGGCGGGGGAAGAGTAGCCCAAATCGCGGACGTAATGTGGGCTGTAATGTTCCCCTGTCATTCTGGGGTCCTCATAGATTCCCCATAGGCCGGCCGGCAAAAGATTGCCGGCCCTTTTTTTGCCCTGAAACCTTTCCCGGCGGCCTGCATCTCAGGGGTTGTGAAGGCGATCTCAAACGATCCCAACGATCCCAAGGAGGGAATCATGATCCGTAACCGCTCTTTCGCTTCGCTCCGCCGGCCGCTGCTCGCGGCCTTCGCTCTCACCTTTACCGTGTCCGCCGCCGCCTGGGCCGAGCCCCACTGCCGGGCCGTGCACAGCCGGGTCGACCTCGCGGCCGGCGCTCCCACCTGCGGCTCCGCCATCGGCCTCTGCGCCGGCGGCACGCTCCGCGGCACTCTGCAGGGGGAGTCGAGCTTCATCGGCACCGGCTCCGTGCCGACGGTGGATACCGGCACGACCGGGGTGGTGGTGCTGACCGGCGACAACACGATCCACACCAGGGACGGCGACCTGCTCACCAAAGACGCGATCGTCCTCGCCACCACCGGCGACGGCGAGTTTGCCGAGGTCGATACGGTGGTCGGCGGTACGGGTGTCTATGAGGGGGCCAGCGGCAAATTCACCGCCACGGGCACCTTCGCCAACGGCACCGGGTTCGGGGTGCTGGTGGGGGAGGTGTGCTGGCCGTAATCTGCCTGAGGATCAGCGATGCAGGTGTAGGGGCGGCCCTGTGTGGCCGCCCGATCT
>QHVW01000146.1 GCA_003223675.1 Acidobacteriota bacterium | reverse complement strand
TCTTCCATGGGGAGAGCCCCGGCAGCCCGAGGCTCTCTTTTCGGTTACAGGGCGAGTATGATAGCTATGATTCCGAGAATGATACCGATCGCGGATAGCACCACGCTCCAGACGTCGAGGTGGAGGTCTTCTTTCTTCATGGCGTTCTGCTCCCTTCTGGGCAGTGCACCATCGAGCGGAACCGCAGGATGGGAGCGACCGTTTCGTCCACCGGTCACCATCAACCTTCCCGTCCCGGTATGGAGAGGATTGGCGAGAGGTGCCTATTTACTATGTAAAGGGTGGTCTTAAGGGGCGGGGCGGCGGGTTAAGGAGCGGGTTAAGGGGTGCCACCTCTGCCAGCGTTAAGGGGTGCCCGAGTGCCCGCGGGGGATCAGGTACCGAGGGACCAGGGTAGAGTCGGCGACGGGCGCGGTGGCCGTAGGTTTCGGCCGCTGGAGAGGGTCCTGGGCGTCTATCGCGGCGCGGCGGGCGATCTACGAGGACGTCGTGCGGAGCCGGTTCGACCTCGGCCCCTCGCCGCTCACGCCCGACGACTTCGAGCTGCAGGTCGTCTACCTCTTCGACCGCTGGCTGGTCATCTACCGCAAGCTCTGGGAGGCCTCCGATCCCTGGCGCCTCCGCCGCAGGGGCTCCTGGTCGTCGGCGTAGACGAGCGCAGCCGGCCGACCTACCTCACGCTGTAGCCGACCCGGGGGGCGGAGCTTCCGACCCGGACAGCGGCGGAGACGCCCCGCGGGTCGCGCCTTCGGACCCGTGGGTCGCTCCTTCGGACCCGCGGGGCGGGACCGGCGACCCGCGGGTCCAAAACGGCACAGATCGGGTCGGAATCGGCATGAGCCGGGTCCAAAGCAGCGACCCACGGGGCGGCGGCGGCGCTGATCGGGTCGGCAGCGTCACAAGGCGGGTCGGAAGCGGCGACCCGCGGGTCGGCGGCGGTGCTGGCCGGGTCGACAGCGTCACAAGGCTTGCTGCCCGGATCCATGAGCTCGACTCCGTGGCGGATCTCCGCCAGCGAAGCGACGCTGAGAAAGACTGACCCTCGTCGACCTCGTCCAGCCATTGGGTGACGTTGGGGTTGGGTGCCGGCTTCACCCCCGGACCTCGCGGATGTGGTAGAAAGCCGCCTCCACTGGAAGGACGCCGTCCTTCCCTTTCCCAGGAGGTGCGCCATGGTCAAAAACACCGACGCTTTCGCCGACCTCCCCTGCTTTCACGCCCACCAGTAAGCGCAAGCGGGGATTCCCCTCCGAAACCCGGGTCGGGCGCGGCCATCGCGTCGTGCACGGCGACAAGGAGCTGCTCGAGAAGCTCGGCCGGAACGATCTCTGTCCCTGCGGATCGGGACGCCGCTTTCAAGAAGTGCTGCCAGGAGTCCGGCCGCTTTTGACGGCTCCGGGCGGCATCACTACTTTTAGAGAGTGAGGGCGGGAGCGGAGGCGGCCTCTCCTACGGCTTCCCCAGCAGATCCATCAACACGGCCACCTCCGCCTCCACCCCGGTCGCGATCGTCGGGTCGCGGTCGGGGGCGAAGAGGCTGGAGTGGAGGGAGGGGGGCTGCTTGCCGGCCGCCGCGAGCTCCTTGAGCTTCGCGGGATCGCCGGCGCCCAGGCTCCACTGGACCGCCGGGACCCCCGCCAGGCCGTACTCGCTGAAGTCCTCGGAGGCCATCTGCGGCGGCACGTCGACGACGTTGGCGTCCCCGAGGGTCCGGCGGAGCGTCGCCGCGATCCGGGCGGTCAGCTTGGGGTCGTTGTAGGTCGCGGGGCAGCTCTCGACGACCGCGAAGGCCGGCTCCTTGGGCGCTCCCGCCGCCAGCGCCTCGGCCTTGGCGATGCGCTCGATGGCGGCGAGGACGTGCTCGCGAACCTCCTTCTTGTAGGCGCGGACGGTGATCTGCAGCTTCACCTCGTCCGGAATGATGTTGTGCTTGTTGCCGCCGTGGATCGAGCCCACGGTGACGACCGCCGGGTCCTGCGGGTCCTTCTCGCGGGAGACGATCGTCTGCAGCGCCAGGACCGTGCGGGCGGCGATCACGATGGGGTCGACGGTCGTCTGCGGCGAGGCGCCGTGGCCGCCCTTGCCGTAGATCGTCAGGTCGACCGAGTCGGAGCTCGCGAGGGCATAGCCCGAGGTGACGCCGACCTGGCCGGCCGGCAGGTTCGGGGTGTCGTGGAGCGCCACCACGAAGTCGGGCTTGGGGAAGCGGGTGAAGAGCCCGTCCTTGAGCATCGCCCGGGCGCCCCGGATCCTCTCCTCGGCGGGCTGGCCGATGAAGACGAGGGTGCCGTGCCAGTCGGCCTTGCGGCGCGCCATCTCGGCCGCGGTCCCCACCAGGGCCGTCATGTGGACGTCGTGCCCGCAGGCGTGCATGACCGGCACCTCGGTGCCCGCGTCGTCCTTGACCCGCACGGTGCTGGCGTAGGGGAGGCCGGTCTTCTCCTCGACGGGCAGGGCGTCGAGCTCGGTCCGCAGCATCACGGTGGGGCCGGAGCCGTTCTTGAGCACTCCCACGACCCCGGTGCCGCCGACCCCGGTCGTCACCTCGAAGCCCGCCTGGCGGAGCCGGGCGGCGACCTTGGCGGCCGTCTTCTCCTCGTGCAGCGAAAGCTCCGGGTTGCGGTGGAGGTCGACATAGAAGTCCCGGAGATCCGGCGACAGGGCCTTGGGAGCAGGAGCCGCCGGCCCGGGGACGGCGCGGAGCAGGGAGAGGAGAGCGATCGAGGCCACGACGGGAAAGCGAGGCATAGGAGTCTCCACAGGGAAGAAGGAATCCGTTCGGGGAGACTACCAGGAGCGCCCCCGGACGTCCATTTGGATCTCGCCGCTGGCCTGCCCTGGCGGAACAGATCGCCTTGACAAGGAAAATGGGATGAGATAGCGTAAATTCAGCGAGAGGGATGCGAATGGCCCTGCCCGAGATCCAGCCTGCTCACGACGACGTCCCGGCACGGCCACACCTCAGGATCGCTCCCGCTCCTGCGCCCGTATCCAAAGAAAGGAGATTCGCCATGCCCTCCAACGAGATGATCGCCCGGTTCCTCGGTGCCTCGCTGGGTGGAGCGTTGATCGGAGGGCTGCTGCTCGGATCGGTGCCGGTCCTGGGAGCCCTCCTCGGCGCGTCTCTCGGTGCTGGCGTCGTGGCCTTCCGGACGCGGCATGCCCATTGACCTGTCGTCCCAGAGAACAGAGATCGCCTTCGCCCTTCTGGCCGCCGCCGTCGTCAGCGGCTGGCGGATCTACAGGGGTAGGGCTGTGGACCTCGACATTCTGATGGGCGCGTTCGAGGCTTTCTTCGGAGGCGCCCTTCTCCCCGTGTCCTGGGTCCTGATCGCCTATCCTTTTTTCCAGAAGCCGCCGGACCTCTCGCACTACATGTTCTACATCCCCTTCGCGGGGATCGGCCTCCTGTTCATGGCCTTCACCGGAATCCGGAAGGCCCTGCGGATGACCGGAGCGCAGCAGCCCTCGCCCTAGCCCCCTGGCAAGCCCCTTGCTCTTCTCCTGCTCCGCCATGGAGTGGAGGTCAAAGCTTCGGCGGATCGACTGGAAACCGTACTGGCGGTCGATCTGGGACAGCCCGCCCCGGCTGCTGGCCGCGGTGCTGGCGGTGCTGTATGCCACGGTCCTCTTCTTCGGCTTCTCCTGGTCGCGCTGCTTCTTCACCGCCTGCCCGAACGTGGCGAAGCTGGCGGTCTTCCAGCCGGGGGGCGCGCCGGTGCTGCTCGACCGCAACGGCGAGGTGTTCGCCGACCTCGCTCCGGCCGAGCGCGCCATCGTGCCCCTCTCCTCCCTCCCCTCGCTGGTGCCGCAGGCCTTCCTCGCCGTGGAGGACCAGCGCTTCTATGAGCACCGCGGGGTGGACTGGCGGCGGGTCGGCGGCGCCGTGCTGGCCAACCTGCGGGCCGGCGGCTTCGCCCAGGGGTTCAGCACGATCTCCATGCAGCTCGCGCGGAACGTCTTCCCGGAGCGCATCCCCGGCGAGGAGCAGACCACCCGCCGGAAGCTGCTGGAGATCCGGGTGGCCCAGGAGATCGAGCACCGGTATTCGAAAGAGGAGATCCTCGAGCTCTATCTGAACAACATCTATTTCGGCAACCGGGCCAAGGGGATCGAGGCGGCCGCGCGCCAGTATTTCGGCCGCTCGGCCAAAGATCTGGCACTCGCCCAGGCGGCGCTCCTCGCGGCCCTCCCCAAGGCCCCCAGCCACTACGATCCCCGCCGGCATCCGGACGAGGCGTTGGCGCGCCGCAATCTCGTGCTGACCCTGATGCGGGACCAGGGTCGCATCCCCAGGTATCTGGCCGGGAAGGCGCAGCGGGAGCCGCTGGGGATCGTCGAGGCGCCGCGGCAGGAGCGGACCGAGGCCGGGCTCGCCCCCTGGTTCGTCGAGCAGGTGCGGCACGAGCTCGAGGACCGGTTCGGCCCCAACCTCTACACCCGGCCGCTGCGCATCGTGACCACCCTCGACTCCGGCGCCCAGCGCGCCGCCGAGGAGGAGCTGCGGCGGCAGCTCAAGCTGGTCGAGTCCGGCGGTCTGGGCGGTTTCCAGGGCCCCCGCTACGCGCCCGACGCCGGCGTTTCCGACGGCGGCACCCCCTATCTCCAGGGCGCGGCGGTGATGATGGACGTCCACGACGGCGACGTGCTCGCCTGGGTGGGCGGGCGCGACTTCTCGCAGTCGCAGTTCGACCGCGTGATGCAGGCGCGGCGCCAGCCCGGGAGCGCCTTCAAGCCGTTCGTCTACGCGGCGGCCCTGGCGGACGGCTTCGTGCTCAGCCAGCCTCTCCTCGACGCTCCCCTCAAGGTGAGGCTTTCGAACGGCCAGGTCTGGCAGCCGAAGAACTTCTCCGAGCGCTACGAGGGGGAGATCTCGATGCGCGACGCCCTGGTGCGCTCGAAGAACGTCCCCACGGTGCGGCTGGCGGACGCGGTCGGCCTCAAGGCGGTCACCCAGGTGGCGCACCGGGTGGGGATCGATGAGCCGATCGCGCAGGTCCCCGCGATCGCCCTGGGGACGACG
>QHVW01000145.1 GCA_003223675.1 Acidobacteriota bacterium | reverse complement strand
GGCCACGAGGAAATTGCCGGCGGCGTCCTCGGCGACATCGGGAGCGGAGGCGGAGACGTTCGGAGGCTCCTCTTGGACGGTGATCGCCTTCCCCCGCGGCGCCCCGGCCGGACCAAGCCGCTGCGCGAGGATGGTGAGCTGGCTGAAATGGCTGGTGGGGATCGGCCGCACCCGGCTCCAGATCACGACGAAGCCGCGGTCCGGACCGGCCGCGGCCTGGGGCCCCATCGCGATCTCCGCGGGACCGATCCCGCGTTCCGGCCCCAGGGGGGCGCCGTCCGCGCCGAAGACCCGGGCGAAGATCGCTCCGTCACGGTGCCAGGCGAGGAGGAACGTGCCGTCGGGGCGAGTGGCCAGCGTGGGAAACTGCCCGATCGCGAAAGCCAGGCTCTCATGCAAAAGCGCGCCGTCCGGCCCGTAGAGGCGGACCGTGAGCCCCGAGTCGGTGACGAAGCCCACGACGAACGAGCCGTCCTCCCTCATCCCCACCGCCGGGTGCTGGAAGAAGGTCTGGCCGCTGACCAGGATCTCCCCCGTGACGGGGGCGCCCCCGGCCGAGAACCGGCGGGCGCGGAGGGTACTGTGGTCCTGGCCGACGTTCTCCTCGATCCATGTGACGACGAAATCTCCGCTCGCGCTCGCCGCCACATTGGGAAGGAGCTGCAACGAGCCGTCCGGGACATTGACCAGGAACGGCGAGGTCAGGGGGTGCTGAGCGTGGACCACGGCGGGGAGGAGGAACAGCAGGACGGGGAGCTGCCGGCAGAGGCGTCTCATGGAGCCATCTCCTTTGGAGTGAAGCATCTGAGATTGTATACGGGGCTCCCCATCCCGGCATCTAGCGTGCGCTCAAGCTCTTCCCTTACCTTTCCCGAAAGCGCTGACCCGGAAGGCTCGTCCTACTTTCTGCGGAAGCGGCGGACGTAGACGTCGCCGACAAATTCTTCCCGCTGGTCGCTGCTCCAGGTCACCACGAACCCGCCGGCGGCCGTGATCCCGACCTGTCCCAGGAACCGCTCGGCGGAGATGTCCGAGCTGACCGGGACCTCGGGGCCGAGGGGGAGGCCGTCTGCGGCGAAACGGCGGGCGAAGATCCGCGAGACCCTACGGCCCTCCGCGATCGACGACTCGGTCGAGGCCAGGACGAAGTTGCCGCGCGGGCCCACGGCCAGGGAGCGCGCGTCGAGGTCGAGGCGGACGGTCCGGCCGAGGGGGGCGCCCCCGGCCGTATATCTCTGGAGGAAGGTCCCCTCGCCCGCGCCGAAATTTCCGACCCAGACCACCAGGAAATCGCCGCCGTCGTCCTTGCCGACCTGGATGGTCAGGGGGCCGCTCTCGTAGGGAGGGCTTACGGCGACGGCGCGGCCGGCGGGGGTCCCGTCGGGGTTGAAACGCCGCACCGCGACATGGGGACGGTCGGACGGCCCCCCCGGAGGCGGGGGGAAGATCCCGTGCAGCCAGGCCACCACGACCTCCCCCGCGGGTCCCAGGGCGACCGCCGGCTCGGCCCCGAACGGGTCGACCACGATCTCGGGGCCGAGCGGCGCGCGATCCGGCCCGAAGACGCGGGCCCGCACCGACGATGGAGAGGACTGGGCACTGCTCGCCCAGGCCAGCGCGAGCCTACCGTCCTCCCGACTGGACATCTCGACCCAGGTCACCAACTCCCTGGTGACGACCGTCTGGCCCTGCAGGGCGCCCGCGGCCGAGTACCATCGGGCCTTGAGGATGGATTCCTCGCCCGTGCCCCGGTCGGTGAAGGCGACGGCGAAGGAGCCGTCGGCCAGCATCGCGACGGCCTGCTTGCCGGCGCGGCCGAGATCGCGCGTGACCAGGACCTGGCCGGTCAGGGGCCGCCCATCGGCACCGTAGCGGCGGGCATAGACGAGCTCGGCGCCGAATTCCCCCTCGGCGACCCAGGTGATCACGAATTCTCCCGCGGAGCTCGTCGCCAGCCGGGGCTCCCCGGCCTGCCGCGCCGGGCCGTTGACCAGGATCTCGTCGCCCAGCGGACGCTGGGCCAAGAGGACGGCGGGGAGGAGGAGTAACAGGGCGGGGAGCTGCCGGCGAAAGCGTCTCATGGAGGATCTCCTTGGAAGTCAACGCGCCTGGGGCCGCATACGCGGCTCCCCGCCGAGATGTTGATTACTTCCGATCAAACCGCCGGGCGAAGATGCCGCTGGGGGTCGCATCCGGCGACGCCTCGAACGCCTCCGTCCGGACGTTGACCTGGAACGGATCGTCGAGGGGTCGCTGGGCCTGGAGCGGGCCGGAGGCGGCGAGGAGCAGCAGGGCGATCAGCAGGCGAGCGGTCTTCATGATGAGGTCTCCTACCGTTTCCGGAATCTCTGGGCCAGGATCTCCTCGTTGAGCCCCGACCAGACCAGGACGAAATTGCCGTTGGCGTCGCTCGCCACCAGGGGGCCCCGTCCTTGCGGATCGACCGAAAGCGGCTGGCGGAGCGGCGCGCCGTCCGCGGTGAAGCGCTGCGTGAGGATTCCAGGCGGATTCAGGGAGGGCTGATCCCAGGCGACGACGAAGCTCCCGGCCCAGTCCATCGCCAGAGCGAAAGATTGCGTCCGGTCGCCGGTCAGCCTCAGCAGCCCGGTCCGGGGAGTGCCGTCCGCGGCGAAGCGCCGGGCGACGACTCCCGCCTCGGTCTCCCGGTTTCCTCCGGTGCCGAGAATGCCGGCGCCATACCAAAAGACGAGGAAATTGCCCTCCTGGTCCTCCGCGATCCCGAGGCTGTGGAGGACGTCGCGCAGCCGCCCCTGGACGGCGATCCGGTCTCCCGACGGCGCGCCGTTGGCGTCGAACCGCTGCGCGAAAAGGTAGTAGTCGGCGATGTGCGGCTGATCCGGGACTTCCTGCGGGACGATCCAGGCCACCACGAAGCCGCCATCCGGCCCCGCCGCGATCACGGGGGAGGTCCCCCGCGCGAAGCGGCGCTCCGGCCCGTCCGGCTCGCCGCCGGCGCCGAGGATCCGGGTGAATAGCTTGGAATCGTTGCGCGCGAAGACCAGGGCGAAGCCCCCCTGCGGCCGGGCGGCGACGCCGTAGGGGTTCCGCTCGATCTGGCGCGCCACCACGGTCTCCCCCGCGAAGGAGCCGTCCGGCCCGTAGCGGCGGGCCACCAAGTCCGGAAACACGGGGAAGACCACGAAGAACGAGCCGTCCGCCATCATCACGGCCTTGGCGGGGTGGTTGTCCAGGGGGTCTTGGGCCACCAGGATCTCCCCCGTGGCGGGCGTGCCGTCGGCCGCGAACCGCCGGGCCAGGATCGTGCGGCTCTCGCCGGTCTGCGGAGGCACGTTCACCCAGGTGACCACGAAGTCGCCCCGCGCGTCCATCGCCAGATCCGTCGCAAACTGCAGACCCGCCGTCTGAACGTTGACCACGAACGGCGGCCCGGCAGGCCGCTGGGCCCCGGCGAGGACGGGAACGGCGAGGCCCAGCAGCACCAGGATCAGACCGCGGATCCCTTGAAGCTTCTTTGACATGGATCTCCTGCTTCCTTTACTTACTTTCTACTTCCGGTCGAACCGCCGGGCGAAGATGCCGCTGGGGGTCGCGTCCGGCAGGCTCTGCCAGACTACGACGAAACCGCCGTCGGCGCCGATCCCCACCTGCGGGGCCGCCTGGGAGCCCTTGGCGTGCTGGTTGACCCGCAGTTGCGGCCCGAGGGGGGCGCCGGAGGACTTGAAGCGGCGGGCGAAGACGTTGGTCCCCTGGGACCCGGGGTCCGGAGCCTCCCACACCAGCACGAAATTGCTCTTGCCGCCGATCGCGGCGTCGAAGTTGGCGCCCGCGGTCATGTGCAGGAGCCCGTCGATGGGCTGGGCGTCCGAGTTGTACCGCCGCCCGAGGACGGTCGTGCCGGAGCTCCAGAGGATGAGGAAGTTGCCGTCGTCGTCCTTGCCGATGCGGAGGTCGCCCGTGCCGGCGCCGGAGCCCACCGTGAAGATCCCGCCGACCGCGCCGCCCTGCGGAGTGAACCGCCGCGCCAGGATCTCGCTCTTCTTCCAGGTCACCACGAAGCCGCCCTGGGGTCCCACGGCCACGGCCGGATCGGCCCCCGCCGGATCGACCACGATCTCACCCCCCGCGGAATGGTTCGGCTTGAAGACCTGGGCCCGGACGGAGGGCGTGCTCCCCTGCCAGACCGCCACGAAGCCGCCGTCCCCGGCGGTGGAGAGCGAGAAGTCGGGGGCGAAATCGCGGGTCACCACCGCGTCGCTGCCGTCCGCGTCGCCCCCGGGGGTGTACCAGCGGGCCGTCAGGGCCTGACCGGCGCCGTCCGGCTTCGGGAAGAGCACCACGAACGAGCCGTCGTCCATGATCGCGACCGCGGAATTGGCGGCGACGTTCTGGGCCTGGTCCGCGACCACGATCCGATCCGTCCCCGGGGTGCCGTTGGCGTTGTAGCGGATCGCATACAGAGAATATCCGCTGTCGTGCGCGTGGGCGCCGACCCAGGTGACCACGAATTCTCCGAGCGCGTTCGCGGCCAGATGCGGGAACCGCTGGGGATCCCCGGCGGTGCTCACCGGGAGGTCCCCGCCCAGGGGGTGCTGGGCGAGCACAAGGGTTGGGATCATCAGGAACAGCAATGCCAGAATCGGAATCCGAAAGGTTTTCATAGTGCCTCCTTTGAGCGCGGCCCCCGGTCGGGAAAGCCGCTGTGGAAGGTGATTTGTACTGCTCCAATCACAGGAGGCGTTTTTTGATTGGAAATGTCGTCAGGATGATCGATCATGGCGTGGCGGCACCCCCGCCCGGGCATTCATGCCCGGGGGGCCCCACCCTCTCCCCACCCCCTCCCCACCCTTCGGGGGGGGCCCCCTCCGCTCCGCCGCGGGTATAGAATCACCCCGCCATCGGCAGCAGACTCTCGGGAGGAGCCCATGATCCCCGTCAAGCCCCACGTCGCCGAAAAAGCCTACGTCAAGAATCTCAAGGAGTACGAGGAGATGTACCGGCGCTCGGTCGAGTCGCCGGAGGACTTCTGGCGCGAGCAGGCCGGCATTCTCGACTGGTACTACCCGCCCCGCAACATCATGGACGTCGATCCGGAGGAGGTGGACTTCGCCTGGTTCTCCGGCGGCCGCCTCAACGCCTGCTACAACTGCGTCGACCGCCACCTGAATACGCGCGGCGAGCAGACGGCCATCATCTGGGCCGGCGACGAGCCGGGGGAGTACCGCTACATCTCCTACCGGGAGGTGAAGCACAACGTCGCCCGCATCGCCAACGTCCTGCTCGCCCATGGAGTCAAGAAGGGTGACCGGGTAGCCATCTACCTGCCGATGATCCCGGAGCTCCCCTACGCCATGCTCGCCTGCGCCCGCATCGGCGCCGTCCACTCCGTGGTCTTCGCGGGCTTCTCGGCCGAATCGCTGCGCGACCGCATCCTGGACGCCGGCTGCAAGGTGGTCTTCACCGCCAACGAGGGGCTGCGCGGCGGCCGGCGCATCCCCCTCAAGGCGACCGTCGACCACGCGATCGAGGGGATGTCGCTGGTCGAGAAGGTGTTCGTCGCCCGCCGCACGGACAGGGACGTGCCGATGCATCAGGGCCGCGACCTCTGGCTGGAGGAGGAGATGGAGAAACACCGCTCGACCTGCCCGGTCGAATGGATGGCCACGGAAGACCCGCTGTTCATCCTCTATACCTCGGGCTCGACGGGAAAGCCCAAGGGGGTGCTCCACACCACGGGCGGCTATCTCGTCTATGCCGCCATGACCCACAAGTACGTCTTCGACTACCACCCCGGAGACATCTACTGCTGCGCGGCGGACATCGGCTGGGTCACGGGCCACAGCTACATCCTCTATGGACCGCTGGCCAACGGCGCCACCACGGTGATGTTCGAGTCGATCCCCACCTATCCGGACGCCGGCCGCTACTGGCGGATGGTGGATGACCTGGGGATCAACATCTTCTATACGGCGCCGACCGCCATCCGGGCGATCGCCAGCGCCGGCGACGAATGGGTGAAGAAGTACCGCCGGGACTCCCTGCGCATCCTGGGATCGGTGGGCGAGCCGATCAACCCCGAGGTCTGGCTCTGGTACCACGACGTGGTGGGGGAGGGGCGGTGCGCGGTGGTGGACACCTGGTGGCAGACGGAGACCGGGGGGATCATGATCACCCCGCTGCCGGGCGCCACCCCCACCAAGCCGGGCTCGGCCACGCTCCCCTTCTTCGGTATCCGGCCGGTGCTGGTGGACGACCAGGGGCAGGAGCTCCACGGCAACGACGTGTCGGGCAACCTCTGCCTGCGCGGTACCTGGCCGGGGCAGGCGCGCACGATCTACGGCGACCACAGCCGGTTCCGGAAAACCTACTTCTCCCAGTTCCCCGGCCTCTACTTCACCGGCGACGGCTGCCGGCGCGACCAGGACGGCTATTACTGGATCACCGGCCGCGTGGACGACGTGCTCAACGTCTCGGGGCACCGGCTGGGGACGGCGGAGATCGAGAGCGCTCTGGTGTCCCACGAGGCGGTGGCCGAGGCGGCGGTGGTGGGCTTCCCCCATGACATCAAGGGGACGGGGATCTTCGCCTACGTCCAGCCCAACGCCGAATACGCGAACGCGGACCGCGAGGAGCTGGCCGGCGCCCTCAAGCAGCAGGTCCGCCAGGTGATCGGCCCCTTCGCCGCCCCGGACCACATCCAGATCGTCGCCGGCCTCCCCAAGACCCGCTCGGGCAAGATCATGCGGCGCATCCTGCGCAAGATCGCCTCCGGCGAGTACGACGAGCTCGGGGACATCACCACCCTGGCCGATCCGGCCGTGGTGGAGAAGCTGGTAGACGATCATCGCACCCACCACGTATAAAACGAGGGGGGGCTTCCCCCCTTCGCCCGGGGCGTGCTAGACTGATGTCAGATTCTCATACGAGGCCCCATCTCTCCGGTCTGGCACGGCCCCGGTAGACGGACCTCCGCTCGGCGTCGAATACCTTCCTCAAGCAAAGCAAGAAGCGGGCCATGGGATGCTGGGAGATCGCGATCCTGGTCCTCCTCGTCGTCGTCCTTTTCCCCAAGCCTTTCCTCAGATACGCTTCCCGTTGGATGACGACCACCCCGTGGGTCTCACCGGCGACCGTCCCCACGCCGGATTCCGGCGACTGGGTGGAGGTGAAGATCGCCGAGGAGCGGCGCCTCGTCCGCCAGGACGTTCCGATCTGGCTGGGTGGTTGGAGCGCTTCCTTCGCCGGTGCCGTTCTGGCCTGGCTCGCCGCATCCAGAGGATCGCCTTCTCCAGCGGCGAGAGCCGCGCTCGGCCTCGGGCTCGGCCTGGCTCTCCTGGGTGCCGGTCTGGGGATCGAGCGGCTTTCCGGATGGCTCGCCCGGTGCTTCCAGGCGGCGGGCATCTCCCTTCTCCTCCTCACCCTGGCGGTCGCGGTCTGCCGGGACGGGTCCCTTTCTCCTCTCCCCGGCCTGCTCTTCCTCGCCATCGTCGTCGGCACGACGGTGGCTCTCCTGGGGAACCGCCCGGGAGCCGTGGCCCTGGCGATCGGGCTCCTGACCGGCGGGGCGTTCACGGCGCCGCTGGACTGGGAGAGAGCCTCGGGCGGTCTGCTGCTCCCATTCCTCTTAATTTTTCTGCTCCCCTTGGGCTGGAGGCGGGGTTGGCTCGCGCCGCTGCTGCTCGCCGCGTCGGGCTCCACTGTGGGGGTGGTGCTCTGTGGCCCGGGAGAGGGCGGTCTCGTCACCTGGATCTCCCGCGGTGCGCTCGTCGCCGGGGCCCTGCTGCTGGGCCGGATGGAGCCCTATGTCCAGGGGCTCGCCTGGGCGGGCAGCGGTTTCGCCCTAGCGCTGATCGCGGCCGGGACGCTCTCCCCCCTCGCGCGCCTGGGGCTGGGCCTGACGCTCGCCGCGGCGACCTGGCTGTCGTCCTGGGGCGCGGTGCGGCCGGCCCGCTGGGCGGCTCTGGCGGCGCTGTCGGGGCTGACGATGTTCCTTCTGCTGGCGTTCTACGGCGGGGTGGACCTCGACTGGAGCGGTCCCGCTCTCGCCATGAGCTTCCTCTACCTAGGAGCGGCCTGGCTCATGGCCCGCCGGGGGAAAGGGGATGAGGCCTCCAGTCTCACGGTGGCGCCTTTCGCCGTGGCGGCCGCCGCATTCGCCGCTCTCGCCGTGGCCCTGGCGATCGGGCGTGGCTGGCCGGGAATCGCGGCGGCGCTCCTGACTCCGCTCCTGGTCGCATTGGCCGTGAGGCTCCGTCTGCCGGACCTCGGGGGTCTGGCCATCCTCTCGGCGATCTTCTGCCTGGGCTGGATGCTGTTCCATTGGGAAGACCTCGGCTTCCTGGGCTCGTCCCCGGACACGCCCTGGCTTCTCTACGATCTCGGCGTCCCCTTCCTGGCGATCGTGGCGGCCGTCTGGATCGCCCACCGGGGAGACGCGCCACGCTTCGCGGCCCGGATGACGAAGGTGGTGGTCCTCGCCGGCATGCTGCTGG
>QHVW01000144.1 GCA_003223675.1 Acidobacteriota bacterium | reverse complement strand
GAGATCACGTGGTGCAGGGTGAGCAGCAGCGCGTTTTCCCCCTCGGCCAGCCGCACCAGCGTCCCCCGCAGCAGCGGACCGGAAGCGAGATCGAACGGGCGCAGCGACTCCTCCGCCACCCGCCGCGCGAGCTCCCGCCGGCGCTCCGCTTCCCCGAGCGCCGACAGGTCGATCGACGCGAGCGTGAACGGCCGCGCGGCGGCCGGGTGCACCACCTGCAGCGGTCCGTCGGTCCCCGCGACGAACGTCGTGCGCAGCGTCTCGTGGCGCCGCGCCAGCTCGCCGAACACCGCCGCGAGCCGCTCTGCGGCCAGCTCGCCCTCGAGAGACAGGGCGAGCGGCATGTTGTACACCGCGCTCCCCGGCTCGAGCCGATCGAGGAGCCACAGACGTCTCTGCGCGAACGACGCCGGGAACGTGCCGCCGCCCTCCGCGTCCCGCGGCAGGGGAACGATCGGCCCCGAGCCGACCCCCTCCTTGCCGATGCCGGCGAGGAGCACCGCCAGACCGGCGACCGTGGGCTGCTCGAAGAGCGCGCGCACCGGCAGCTCGGCCCCCAGCCGGTCGCGCAGCCGGGAGACCACCTGGGTGACGAGCAGCGAGTGCCCACCCAGGGCGAAGAAGTTGTCGTGTACCCCCACCCGCTCGCGGCGGAGCAGGCCGCCCCAGATCCCCGCCAGCATCTCCTCCGCCGCCGTACGCGGTGCCTCGTACGCCGCCCCCGTCGCCGTCTCCCCCGGTGCGGGCAGCGCCTTACGGTCCACCTTCCCCGTCCGCGTCAGCGGCAGCGCCGCCAGCTCCACCCACATCGACGGCACCATGAACGACGGCAGACGCGAGCCGAGATAGACGCCGAGCGCCGCCACGTCGAGCGGTCCGCCCCCTTCCGTGGCCGACACGTATGCCACCAGCCGCCGGTCCCCCGACGCGTCGGCCGGGGCGGTCACCGCCGCCTCCCGCACCGCCGGATGCGCCGACAGCACGGCCTCGATCTCGCCCAGCTCGATGCGGAAGCCCCGCACCTTCACCTGGTGGTCCATCCGCCCCAGGAGCTCGAGCGCCCCGTCGGGGCGCCAACGGGCCCGGTCTCCGGTGCGGTAGAGACGGGTGCCGCTCCATCTGCCGAAGCCGCCGAAACCGCCGAACGGATCGGGCACGAAGCGCTCCGCGGTCAGCTCCGGCCGGTTGAGATAGCCCCGGGCCAGTGCCTCGCCGCCCAGGCAGAGCTCGCCCGGCACCCCCACCGGCAGCATTCCGAGGCTCCCGTCCAGCACGAACGCCGTCGAGCCGGCCACCGGCCGGCCGATGTCCGGCTCGCGTCCGATACCCGGCGCCACCTCCGTCCCCGTCGAGTACGTCGTGTCCTCCGACGGTCCATAGAGATTCCACAGCCGCGCCACGCCAGCCCCGTGGATCCGCTCCGCCAGGGCGCCGCGCAGCGGCTCGCCCGCCAGGTTCACCGTCCGTACCGCTGCCGGCAGCGGGCCGAGGTCGAGCAGGCCCGCCAGCGCCGACGGCACCGTGTTGACCAGCGTCACCTCCGACGCCGCCGGCAGCCCGGGGAGCGCCAGCGCGTTGTCCGCCACGATCACCGCGCCACCCGACGACAGCGGCACGAAGATCTCGAAGATCGACAGGTCGAAGCTGGTCGAGGTCGAGAACAGAACCCCCGCGAGCTCCGCCGCGGAGTACCGGGCGAGCGCCCACTCGACCAGACGGAGAGCGCTGCCGTGCGGGATCGCCACCCCCTTGGGAACCCCGGTCGATCCCGACGTGTAGATCAGGTAGGCAAGGCTGCCAGGGAGAGGAGGGAGGAGCGGAGCATCGGACCGATCCATCCGATCGGTCGGATCGGTCCGATCCATCTCCACCACCACCCCGGAGAAGCCACCGCAGCGCCCGGCGAGCGCGCTCTCGGTGAGCAGCACCGCCGCCCCGGCGTCGGCGAGCAGGAAAGCCAGCCGCTCCGGCGGGTAGTTGGGATCGAGCGGCAGGTAGGCTCCTCCCGCCTTGAGCACCGCGAGCAGGGCGGCCACCAGCCCAGCCGACCGGCCCGCGCAGACCGCGACCGGCACCTCGGGTCCGACGCCCAGGCTGCGCAGGCGGCGGGCCAGGCGATTGGCACGGGCGTCGAGCTCGCCGTAGCTCAGCCGCTCCGTGCCCGCGATCACCGCCGTTGCCGCCGGCGTCCGCGCCGCCTGCGCCGCGAACACCCCATGGAGCGTGCCCGAAAGCCGCGGCACCGTCTCTGGGTGGCTCCATTCCTCGACCAGTTGCTGCCGCTCCGCGGCGGTGAGGAGCGGCAGCTCGGCGAGCCGCGCCTCCGGCGCCGCGGCCAGGGCGCCGGCCAGCGCCGTGAAATGGCCGAGCAGGCGGACCGCGGTCACCGGGTCGAACAGGTCGCGGCGGTACTCCAGGAGGACCGTGAGATCCGGCCCGCCCTCGATCAGCTCCAGGGTGAGGTCGAACTTGGCCGCGCGCTCGGCCGTGGCCAGGCTGCCGAACGGAGCGAGCGTGAGACCCGCCAGCTCGCCCGCCTCGACCGGCGCGCCGTGCAGCAGGAACATCACCTGGAAGAGCGGCGTGCGCGCGAGGCTCCGCTCAGGCGCCAGCTCTTCGACCAGGCGCTCGAACGGCAGGTCCTGGTGGGAGTAGGCGGAGAGCGCCGCCTCGCGCACCACGGCGAGCAGGCCGGCGAAGGTCGGCTCTCCCGCCGGCAGGTCCGGGATCTGGGCGCGCAACGCCAGGGTGTTGGCGAAGAAGCCGATCAGCCCTTCGAGCTCGGGACGGCGGCGGTTGGCGACCGGCGTCCCCACCACCAGGTCGGTCTCGCCGGTCAGCCGGTGGAGCAGGGCGTAGAAGGCCGCGAGGAAGGTCATGAACGGCGTCGCGCCGGCCTGCCGTCGCCCCTCCCGCCGAGGACGGCCGGAGCGCCGGCCAGCGCGCCGCGCCAGAAGGCGAGCTGGGTTGCGAGCTCCGCTCCGCGCAGGCTCGCGCGCTGCCAGAGGACGAAATCGGCGTACTGCACCGGCAGCGGCGGGAGGGGCGACGGCAGGCCGGCGGCAAAAGCCGGATAGAGCGCCGCCAGCTCGCGCACCAGGAGGTCGATCGACCAGCCGTCGCCCACCATGTGATGCAGGGTGAGGAGCGCGACGTGGCGCGCGGCGTCCAGGCGCAGCAGCGCGGCGCGCAGCAGCGGCCCGCGCGCCAGGTCGAACGGGCGCATCACCTCCTCGGCGGCGAGCCGCAGGGCCTCCGCCTCGCGCGCCTCCTCCGGCAGGCCCGCGAGGTCGATGCCGGGAAGCGGCAGCGGGGCCGGCGGGGCGATCCGCTGCACCGGCTCTCCGTCAGCATCGTCCGCCAGTCTGAAGGTCGTCCGCAGCGCCTCGTGCCGCGCCACCACCTCCTCCAGGCTGGCGGCGAAGGCCGGGCGGTCGAGCGGGCCGGTGAGCAGGACCGCGGCCGCCAGGTTGTAGGCCGGGTTCCCCGGCTCGAGCTGGTCGAGGAACCAGAGCCGCTGCTGCGCGAAGGAGAGCGGCAGGGTCGCGCCGGGGGCCCGCCGCGCGACCGGTCCCCAGACGCCGGCTCCTTCCCCTTGGCGCGCCGCGAGGGCCACCGCGAGCTCCGCGGCGGTCGGCGACTCGAAGATGCTCCGCAGCGTCAGCTCCGCACCCAGCTCCTGGTTCAGGCGCGCCACCAGATGGGTGGCCAGGAGCGAGTCGCCCCCGAGATCGAAGAAGCCGTCGTGGCGGCCCACCGCCTCCACGCGGAGCAGCTCGCCCAGGATCTCCACCAGACGCCGCTCGGTCGCGTCGCGCGGCGGCGCGTAAGGGACGTGGAGACTCGGCCGGACATGCCGCCGGACGGGCGCCGCGGCCATCGCGGCAGACGCCGGGACCGGTGCCTCAACCGGACGCGCGACCGCGGGCGGCACGGCCGGCTCGGTACGCGGCTCGATCCAGTAGCGCCGGCGCTCGAAAGGGTAGGTCGGCAGCGGCACGCGGCGCCGCGGCTGATCCGCCCAGAACGCGGGCCAGTCGGGGCGCAGGCCGGTGAGCCAGAGCCTCCCCACGGTCTGGAGCAGGAAGGCGAGGTCGTCCGTGCGCTCGAAGGCGTGGCGCAGGGTCGGCAGCGCCACCGGATCGGCCCCGCCGGATGCCGAGGACTGTTGCAGCGCCCAGGAGGAGAGCGTCTGGCCCGGCCCGACCTCGACCAGCACCCGCCCGGGCTCGCGCCACAGCTCGCTCACCGCATCCGCGAACCGCACCGTGCCGCGCAGGTGCTCCGCCCAGTAGGCGGGGTCCGTCGCCTCTTCGGCGGTGATCCAGCCGCCGGTGACATTGGAGAGATAGGGGATCTCCGGCGGATGCAGCTCGATCCCCTCGAAGAGCGCCAGGAAGCGCTCCACCGCCGGCTCCATCAGGGCCGAATGGAAGGCGTGAGACGTCTGCAACCGGCGGCAGACGTGGCCCGCAGCGGTCAGCCGCTCCTCGGCCGCGGCCACCGCTTCCTCCGTCCCCGCAAGCACAGTCAGCTCCGGCCCGGCGACCGCGGCGAGCGAAAGACCCTCGGCGAGCCCCCCCTCGGCCACAGCGACCGCCTCCTCGCCCAGCGGCACCGCGAGCATCGCTCCGCCGGGCAGCTCGTCGATCAGCCGGGCGCGGCCGGCCACCAGGCGCAGCGCATCGTCGAGCGACAGCACGCCGGAGAGGCAGGCCGCCACGTACTCGCCGATGCTGAAGCCCACCATCGCCTGCGGCCGGATCCCCCAGTCGAGCAGGCGGGAGGCCAGCGCGTGCTCGACGAGGAAGACCGCCGGCTGCGACAGCGCGGTGCGGCGCAGGCGCTGCCCGGCCTCCTCGCCGCGCGGAGCCCGGGAGCCGCGGCCGAGCAGGCGGCGCAGGTCGATCCCCTGGTTGGCGACCTCCTCTCCCCCCTCCTCCTCGGCGAAGAGGATCTCCCGCAGGTCCACCCCCAGGAGCGGCTCGAGCCGCGCCGCACCGTCGTCGATCCGCGCGCGGAACCCGGCATCGTCGCGGTACAGCCCGCGCGCCATGCCGGCGTATTCGTTCCCCAGGCCGGGGAAGAGGAAGGCGACCTGGGGATCGACGGCGGCGGTGCCGGTGAGCAGCCGGCGCGGATCGCGCCTCTCCAGGACCTCGACGGCGTCCTGGAGATCGCGGACCGCGAGCATGCGGCGATGGGGGAACGCGCGGCGCCCGACCTCAAGGGTGTACGCGATGTCCGCCAGCCGGGTGGCCGGCTCCGCCGCCAGCTCGCGGAGATGGCCGAGAAGGCGGTCGGTGGCCGCCTCGAGCGCCGTCTCCGTGCGCGCCGACAGCACCAGCAGAAGCCAGGGCGGCGCCGGAGCGGACGGCGCCGGTGCGGGCGGCTCCTCCAGGATGACGTGCGCGTTGACGCCGCCGATCGCGAAGGCGCTGACGCCGGCGCGCCGCGGCCAGCCCTCCGGCCGCCAGGGCCGGCATTCGGTGTTGACGTAGAAGGGGCTCCGCACGAAATCGATGCGCGGGTTGGGCGTCGCGAAGTGGAGGCTGGGCGGCAGGACCCCGTGCTCCACCGCCAGGATGGCCTTGATCAGGCCCGCGATCCCCGCCGCGGCGTCGAGATGGCCGATGTTGGTCTTGATCGCGCCCAAGGCGCAGAACCCCCGCTGCTCGGTGGCCGCCGCGAACACCTCGGAGAGGGCGGTGACCTCCACCACATCACCCAGAGGGGTGCCGGTGCCGTGCGTCTCGACGTAGGTGATCGACTCGGCGGGCACCCCCGCGATGGTCTGGGCTGTCGCGATCGCCTCGAGCTGGCCCTCCGGGGACGGCGCGGTGAAGCTCATCTTGAACCCGCCGTCGTTGTTGGTCGCGAAGCCGCGGATCACGGCGTGGATCGTGTCCCCGTCGGCCACGGCGTCGGCCAGCCGCTTGAGGACCACCACGCCGGCGCCGCTCCCCTCCACCGTGCCGCGCGCCGCGGCGTCGAAGGCGCGGCAGTGGCCGTCCGGCGACATCACGCCGTCCAGCGCCAGATAGCCCAGCCCGTGCGGGACGATCACGGTCACGCCGCCGGCCAGCACCATGTCGCACTGGAGCTGGAGCAGGCTCTGACAGGCCATGCAGGTCGCCACGAGAGAGGTCGAGCAGGCGCTCTGCACGGTGACGCTCGGCCCCCGCAGGTCGAGCCTGTACGCCGCCTGCGAAGTCAGAAAGTTGTTGTCGTTCAGAATGCGGACCTGGAGCGGCCCGGCGCTCTGAATCAGGTCGGGATGGGAGAGGAGGTTGCGGATCAGGTAGCCGCTCATCCCCATGCCGGCGAAGAGGCCGATCGCGCCGGGCCAGGTCCGGGTGTCATAGCCCGCGTTCTCCAGAGCCTCCCAGCAGCACTCGAGAAAGAGCCTGTGCTGCGGATCCATCAGCTCCGCCTCGCGCGCGCTGAAGTCGAAGAAGTCGGCGTCGAAATGCTGCACGTCGCGCAGGGGGGCGCCCGCCCGGACGTAGCGCGGGTCGTCGAGCAGCGCCGGGGCGACCCCCGCGGCCGCCAGCTCCTCGCGGGAGTAGAAGCGGACCGATTCGACTCCGCCGCACAGGTTGCGCCAGAGCTCCCCCAGGTCGTCGGCGCCGGGGAAACGTCCGGCCATGCCGACGACGGCGATCCCTTCGAGGGGGCCGCCCTCCGGATCCTGCTCACTCATCTCGTGCTTCCTTCTCCGGATCTCACCGTCCGGGCTTCCTTTGCTGGCTCGCGCGCCGCCGCCGCAGCTCCTCGGCCGCCTGTCGCTGGCGGTCGAGGGTCCCTCCCGCCACCGCGACCGGGACCCGGGCCGGGGCCGGGCGCGCCTCGGCAGTGATCGCCGCCGTGGCCGGCTGGCGGCCCCCGGCTTCCATCGCCTCGGCAAGGCTCCGGATGGTCGGGTGGCGGAACATCTCCACGATCGGGATGTCGCGGTGGAACGCCTCGCGCAGCCGCGCCTCGATCTCGACGAGCAACAGGGAGCTCCCGCCCAGCTCGAAGAAGTTGTCGTCGACACCGATGCGTTCGTGCCCGAGCACCTCCTGCCAGATCGCAGCGAGCGTCTTCTCGTCCGGCGTCCGCGGCGGGGCGTAGGCGCTGTCCAGGCGCGGCCGGCCGGCGTCCGGCGCCGGCAGGGCCTTGCGGTCGACCTTGCCATTCCGGTTGAGCGGCAGGGCGGCGAGCGGGACGAAGGCGGCGGGGATCATGGCCTCCGGCAGCCGCTCGGCCAGGAACCGCCGCAGCTCGCTCGCCGATGGGCCTCCGACCAGCCCGCCGGCCTGGGAGCCCGCCACCGGGACCAGGTAGGCGATCAGCCGGCCTCCCGGCGCATCGTCGCGGACGGCGGCGACGGTCTCCGCCACCGCCGGGTGCGCGCGCAGCGCCTCCTCGATCTCGCCGAGCTCCATGCGCACTCCGCGCACCTTGACCTGGTGGTCCGACCGGCCGAGGTAATCCACGCTGCCGTCCTGGCGGTGGCGCGCCAGGTCCCCCGTCCGGTAGAGGCGGCCGCCCGGGCGGCTCCCCAGCGGATCGGGCAGGAAGCGCTCGGCGGTGAGATCGGGGCGCCGCCAGTACCCCATGGACACCCCGTCGCCGCCGAGGAAGACCTCGCCGCAGGCTCCCAGCGGGACGGGCCGCAGAGCGGCATCCAGCAGGTAGACCTCGGTGTTGGACAACGGCCGCCCGATCAGCGGCTTCGCCTCTCCGCGCTCGATCCGCTGGGTGAGCGAGTAGACGGTGGTCTCGGTGGGGCCGTAGAGGTTGCGGACCGCGCCGGTCACGGTGGCCGCGAGGCGGTCCGCCAGCGGCCCGGGCAGGGCCTCGCCGCCGAGCAGCAGATGAGAGAGCGGTGCGAGGCCCCGCAACCGCTCCGGAGTTGCGGCGAGCATGCCGGCCATCGACGGTGTGCAACTGAGGTGGGACACGCCGTGGCGGGCGATCTGCTCCGCCACGGAGACGCCCTCGCCGGCGGGCCGCTCGTCGTGGATCACCACCCGGCCGCCGCGGGTCAGGGGCCACAGCAGCTCGGCCACGGACACGTCGAAGCCGATGCTGGTCAGCGCGAGCCACACGCTCGGCTCGCGCTGCCCGAAGACCACGTCCATCGCCGCGAACAGGCGCACGGCGTTGCGGTGGGTGACGACGACGCTCTTGGGCCGCCCGGTCGAGCCGGAGGTGTAGAGGAGGTACGCGGCGGCCCCCGCCGGCAGATCCGGGAGCTCCGGCAGCCGCGGCAGCTCACTTCCCGGGACGGCGGTCTCCGCCGCCTCGGGAGCGAGGGTGCGCGGATGCCGCAGGGAGGCGCCGGCCCCCGTCGAGGCGACCGAGGCGACCAGCGCGGCGGCCCCGGAGTCCTCCAGCATCGCCTCCAGACGCGCCTGCGGGTAGGTGGGATCGAGCGGCACGTACGCGGCGCCCGCCTTCAAGACCCCCAGGATGGAGCACAACATCGAGACGGAACGCTCGACGCAGAGGCCCACCCGGTCGCCGGGACGCACACCCAGACGGAGCAGACGGCGCGCCAGCCGGGACGCCCGGTCCTCCAGCTCGCGGTAGGTCAGCGCGGCCTCCCCATCGACCACCGCGATCCGGTCGGGGGTGCGCTCGGCCTGGGCCTGGACGAGCTCGTGGATGCAGGCCTCCGGACCGGGGACCTCCAACCGGGTGTCGTTCCACTGCACCAGGAGCTGCGCCCTCTCCGCCTCGCTCAGCAGGGGGAGATCCGACAGGCGGCGGTCGGGGTCCGCCGCGGCGCTCGCGAGCAGATGGCCGCAGTGGAGGGCCAGGCGCTCCACGGTCGCGCCGTCGAACAGGTCGGAGCTGTGCTCGAGCCAGCCGTCGATCCCTCCGTCCCTGGACTCTTCGAGGAGGAGCGACAGGTCGAACTGCACCGCGCCGGGGAACGTATCGGCCGGCCGCAGCGCCAGGCCGGGCAGCGCGAGCTCCGGCAGCGGCTCGCGCAGCGTGAGCAGGACTTGGAACAGCGGGCCGCGGGAGAGGTCCCGCTCCGGCTGCAGGGCGTCGA
>QHVW01000143.1 GCA_003223675.1 Acidobacteriota bacterium | reverse complement strand
ATGTCCGAGCTCGCCGACGGCTTCCTCGCCCTCCCCGGCGGCATCGGCACGCTGGAGGAGTGGTTCGAGGTCTGGACCTGGAGCCAGCTCGGATTCCATCCCAAGCCCTGCGGCCTGCTCAACGTCGCCGGCTACTACGACCACCTCCTCGCCTTCCTCGACCACATGACGGCCGAGCGCTTCCTCAACGAGACCCACCGCGCCATGGCGATCGTCGGCGACGATCCGGAGCGCCTGCTCGACCGCCTCGCCGCCTGGCGGCCCCCCCGCGCCCGGAAGTGGATCGAGGCGGAAGAGCGCTGACGGACCGCTTGACTTCCGCGCGGCATCCGTTTACGCTCATTGGCGTAATGAAGGCGTAAGTTTTTTCGTCGTGAGCCGCCGGCGGGCTCCGCCGGCCAGAAAAAACAACGGCCCGGAACGAGCCGTCACTCGTCCGGACCCAACCCCGCACAGGAGTCACCCCCATGCGTGATCCCGAAGATCCTACCACCCTCTCCCCCAACGCCTTCGAGGACGAGTTCCTCCGCCGCTTCCGGCAGGAGGACGAGCCCGCCTCCGCCGCCGAGGCGGACGTCGCCGGCCCCTGGCGGGTCGAGCCCGCGTCCACCTCCGACGGCCGCGAGGCCTTCGCCCTGTGGCGGCTGGGCGAGCGCCCGCAGTATGGGGACTCGCCCTCCGCGCTCTTCCTCGACCGCTCCACGGCGCTGATCGCCGCCGCGGTCCGGCCGTTCGTGGGGCGCGAGACGTTCTACGAGCTGGGCAAGGAGCGCTGGAACGGCGGCTTCCCGCTGCTGCGCCAGGGCGAGGCGGTGGGCTGGCTCGACCTCTTCGACGAGGACTGGGCTTTCGGGGTCAACGTCTTGGAGCGCTTCACCCGCAGCCCCGAGGCCATCGCTCAACTGCTGGAGGCGGCGGGCCCTCTCGCCCTGGAGCATGCCGGGCGGATCCTGCGGCATCGGGTGGTGGTGGAGGACGAAGAGTAGACCGGAGAGCCCCTCTCCCGCCGCGGCTCAGCACTCGATCACGTTGATGGCGAGGCCGCCGCGGGAGGTCTCCTTGTACTTGGTCTTCATGTCGGCGCCGGTCTCGCGCATGGTCTTGATGACGCGGTCGAGCGAGACCTTGTGCGAGCCGTCGCCGCGCAGGGCGATGCGCGAGGCGTTGATCGCCTTCACGGACCCCATGGCGTTGCGCTCGATGCAGGGGATCTGGACCAGCCCGCCCACCGGATCGCAGGTGAGGCCCAGGTTGTGCTCCATGCCGATCTCGGCGGCGTTCTCGATCTGCTCGGTGGTGCCGCCCAGGGCCGCCACGAGCCCGCCGGCCGCCATCGAGCAGGCGACCCCGACCTCCCCCTGGCACCCCACCTCGGCGCCCGAGATCGAGGCGTTCTCCTTGTAGAGGATGCCGATGGCGCCGGCGGTGAGCAGGAAGCGGATCACCCCCTCCTCGTCCGCTCCCGGGGTGAACCGGCGGTAGTAGTGGAGCACCGCCGGCACGATCCCCGCCGCGCCGTTGGTCGGCGCCGTGACCACCCGGCCGCCGGCGGCGTTCTCCTCATTGACGGCGAGGGCGAACAGGTTCACCCAGTCGAGCACGGTGAGGGGGTCCTTGAGCGCCTCCTCGGGGCGCGCGCGCAGCTCCTCACACAGGGAGGGGGCCCGCCGCGGCACCCGCAGGCTGCCGGGGAGCACGCCCCTCTGGCGGCAGCCGCGCTCGACGCAGCGCTGCATCGCCTCCCAGATCCGCAGCAGGCCGGCGCGGATCTCACCTTCGGTGCGCCAGACCTTCTCGTTCTCCAGCATCAGCTCCCAGAGGGTGAGCCCGTTCGCCTCGCAGATCTCCAGCAGCTCCTGGCCGCTGTGGAAGGGGTACGGCAGCTCGGTGGAGTCCTCGACCAGCCTCCCCTCCCCCGTCGCCCCCTCGTTGACCACGAAGCCGCCCCCCACCGAGTAGTAGATCCGGTGGTCGATCTCGGCTCCTTCGAGGTCCCAGGCGGTGAAGCGCATGCCGTTCGAATGCAGCGGCAGCAGCTCGCGGCGGTTGAAGATCAGGTCCTCCTTCTCCTGGAAGGGGACGGCGTGCCGGCCGAGCAGGCTCAGGCACCCCTCCTGGCGGATGGCTTCGAGCCGCGGGATCACGCCGTCGGGCTCGATCGCCTCCGGCGTCTCCCCTGCGAGGCCCATGAGCACGGCGCGGTCGGTGCCGTGCCCCTTGCCGGTGAGGGCGAGCGAGCCGAAGAGCTCCACCCGGACGCGGGCGGTGCGGCCGAGCAGCCCCTCGTGCTCCAGGCGCTCGGCGAAACGGCGGGCGGCCCGCATCGGGCCCACCGTGTGGGAGCTCGAAGGTCCGATGCCGATGGTGAAGAGATCGAAAACGCTGATGGCCATGCGAGGTGCGCCTCCCGGCCGGGGATTCTACACGCCCTCATTCCCCCCTCCCGGATGCGCTATGATGGAGAGACTCCAGGAATTCGCGGATGCCGGAGCCGGGCGAGCCCATCCAGGGCCTCATCGAGCAGTTGCAGACAGGCTCGTCGCGCGACGAGGCCTTCCGCCGTCTGTTCGATCTCTACTCCCCCCGCCTCTACCATTTCTTCATCCGGCGCGGCTTTTCCCACCAGGACAGCCTCGACCTAACCCAGGAGACCTTCCTCGGGATCTACAGGGGCATGGAGACGTTCCGGCGCGACGCCAGCTTCGAGACCTGGCTGTTCAAGATCGCCACCAACGCCTTCCGCAAGCGGCTGCGCTGGGGAGCGGCCGGGAAGCGGGACGCCCGGGAGGTCCCCCTGGAGGACCAGGACGCGGGCGGACCGGCAGGCAGGGTCGCGGCGGCGGACGTCCCCGCGCCCGGCGAGGAGATGCTGCGCAAGGAGCGCTCGCGCCTGCTGCGCCAGGCGATCGACAAGCTGCCGGAGCAGATGCGGAAGTGCCTGGTGCTGCGCATTGACCAGGAGCTGAGGTACAAGGAGATCGCGGTGCTGCTGCGGCTGTCGCCAGAGACAGTCAAGGTGCACCTGTTCCAGGCCCGGCGGCGGCTGCGGGAGGAGCTGGGCCCCTACTTCCAGGACCCGCTGACGGGTGAGCCCGAGGAGGCGGTGCCATGAGCCATCCCGAGCCCCATCCTGAGCCGGAAGCACTGGCGGCCTATCACGCCGGCGAGCTGACGGAGCCGGAGGAGCGGCGGCTCCAGGACCACCTCCTGGGCTGCCCCGAGTGCGCCGCCCTGCTGCTGGACCTCGACGGCCTCTCCGACCCCGGATTCGGCGCCGGCTCGCTCGCCCCGGCGGACCAGGAGACGCTGTGGCGGAGCCTCCAGTCGGAGATCCGCAAGGAGGAGCCGGTCCCTGCCCCGTTGGCTCCGGTCGTCCCCCTGCGCCGCGCTGTCTCCCCTCGCTGGCTGCCGGCCCTGGCGGCGGCGCTGCTGGCGGTCACGATCGGCCTCTCGGCCTGGGTGGTCTCCCTGCAACGGAAGGTGGACGTGCTCTCCCGGCCGCAGCTCGCCACGCAGACCGTCGACCTCTACTCCAGCGGCTCCCGCAGCGAGGGGAGCCCGCAGTCCCTCGAGACCTTCCCCGCGAACGTCCTGCTGCTCACCGTCATCCTTCACCCCGAAAAACCGCGTAGTACCAGTCGATACCGGGTGCAGATCACCCGCGCCGGCGGCGAGGGCGTATGGACGAGCGAGTGGAGGCGGGAGGTGGTCCAGCCGGACCCCTACGACCCTATCCCGCTGGGGTTGCCGCGGAGCAGGCTCGGACCCGGCAACTATCGGATTCACTGGATCGAGGAGACTGGACAGCGGATTGGCGATTATGAGCTCAAAGTGCCCGGCCCCTAGGCTGCCCGCGATCGTCCTGGCCCTTCTGCTCGCCTCCTGCGGGAGGCCCGCGGCGGTCCGTACGGCCGTGGTGCGGGTCCTCCCCCCCGCCGTCCATACCGCTCCGGAAGTCTCCATCTCCGCGGGCGAGACCCATGTCTATCGTCTCGACCTCCCCGCAGGCACCTTCGCCGATCTCGCCGTGGACCAGCACGGGGCCGACGTGAAAGCGAGCGTGGACGGTCCGGACGGCCGGCTCGCCGCCTCCGACGGCAACTTCGGCGCCTGGGTCACCGAGCCCGTGCCCTTCATCGCGAACCGGCCAGGCCACTACCGGCTGGAGGTACGGCTCTTCGATGCCCCTTCGGGGCGATACGTGGTGCGGCTGGCGGCGCTGCGCCCCGCCACCCCCCGGGACCGCGACCGCGTCGCCGCCGAGGGGCTCTTTACCCACAGCGAGGAGCTGCGCCGGCGCGGCGACCGGCGGTCTCTCACCGCGGCGGTCGAGACAGGCCGCAAGGCTCTCGCCGGATTCCAGGCCCTGGGCGAGCACGGCCGCGAGGCCGCCGTTCTCTACTCTCTGGCCTGGGCCAGCGTCGAGCTCGACCGGCTGGAGGAGGCCCTGACCTTCAACGATCGCGCTCTGGCGCTCTTCCGGGCCCAGAGGCGGGAGCGCGAAGAGGGGTGGACGCTGAACCTGCTCGGCCAGATCCACCGGTACCGGGGGGAGACCGGCCAGGCCCTGGCGCTCTACGACGAGGCCCTCGCCTTGAACCAGCGGCTGGGCGAGCGGTGGGCACAGGCCGCCAGTCTCCAGGGTCTTGGCATGGTGTATCGCTCGCTGGGAGAGACCGACCAGGCCATCGCTCGCTACCAGCGGGCCCTGGATCTCTGGCGGGCGCTGGGAGACCGCAAGAGGGAGGCGACCACCCTCTCCAGCCTCGGGGAGCTCTACCAGGTTTCCGGCGAGCCGGAGACGGGGCTCGCGCACCTCGATTCCGCCCTCGCGATCTTCACCGCCAAAGGCGACGCGCAGGAGCAGGCGCGGACCCTGATCTCGATGGGCGGTGCCTACAGCCGGATGGGCCAGGGACGGCAGGGAATCCAGGCCCTGGAGCGCGCCCTCGCCATCGAGCAGGGGCTCGGCGACCTGGGCGGCCAGGCGCAGACGCTCAACGATCTCGGCT
>QHVW01000142.1 GCA_003223675.1 Acidobacteriota bacterium | reverse complement strand
CGCCGGAAGTACGACGGCTGGGCGGCGCGCGCCTTCCCCTGGGCCCTCGGCGGCTTCCTGGTGCTCGGCACCGCCATCCTGATGGGCGGCTACTGGGCCTACAAGACCCTCGGCTGGGGCGGCTACTGGGGGTGGGACCCGGTCGAGAACGCCTCGTTCATCCCCTGGCTGTTCGGCACGGTGCTGATCCACGGCCTCTACATGGAACGCACCAAGGGGCGCTTCCGCCGGGCCAACTACATCTTCACCTTCCTGACCTACATCTCGGTGCTCTACGGCACCTTCCTCACCCGCTCGGGCGTGCTGGCGGACTTCTCGGTCCACAGCTTCGTCGACCTCGGGATCTCCGGCTGGCTCACCTTCCTGCTCGGCGGCTTCATGCTGCTCGGGCTCTACCTGATCGTGAGCCGCTGGAAGGAGATCCCCACCGAGCCCAACGAGGACCCCCTGCTGTCGCGCGGCACCTTCCTGGTGCTGGGGAGCATCACCATCCTGATCGCCGCGCTGGTGATCACCGCCGGCACCTCGGCGCCGCTGATCACCCGGCTGATGAAGGAGCAGAGCCCGGTCGGCCCCAGCTTCTACAACCGGGTGAGCCTGCCGATCGCCATGCTGGTCGCCTTCCTGCTCTCCTGCGTCCCCTATCTCACCTGGAAGGGGACCTCGGCCAGCGAGCTGCTGCGCAAGCTGATCGCGCCGCTCGGCTTCGCCGTGGCCGTCACGGTGGCGGCGGCGGTCTGGCGGGTCCACGACGTCTTCCACCTGGTCTTCATCCTGCTCGCGGCGCTGGCGCTGGCGACCAACCTCCAGAAGACGATCGACAAGTACCGGGCCGGCGGCCTCAAGGCCCTGGGCGGCTACCTGACGCACGTCGGGGTGGGAGTCATCCTGCTCGGCATCATCGCCTCGTCCGGCTACGACCAGAGCACCAAGGTGACGCTCATCCAGGGGGCGCCGAAGCAGGTGGACGACATGACGCTCACCTTCAAGCGCTTCATCCCGCGCCAGGGGCGTGAGAAGGAGCGCATGGAGATCGAGGTGGCGCGCGCCGGCCGGTCGCCGTTCATGGTCTATCCCAAGCTGTTCGTGAACGACCGTACCCGGCAGACGATGGTCAACCCCGACATCAAGAGCTCGCCGTTCCAGGACCTCTACGTCTCGCCGATCGAATTCGATGCGGGCCAGCCGCGGCTGGAGCTCGCCCAGGGGCAGTCCGGACAGATCGGGAACATGCAGGTGCGCTTCGTCCGCTTCAATCTCGACATGGAAGGCAACGCCGTGGCGGCGCTGAACGCCGGGCATTCGACCACGGTCGGCGCGGAGCTGGCGATCACCAAAGCGGGACGGACCTTCGCGGTGACGCCGGTCTACCGCCTCAACCCGGCCACCGGCACGGTCGAGACGCCGCCCACGTCGCTCCCCGGCGGCGGCACCATCACCATGGCGGGCATCAACACCGGCAGCCACGCCGTGCAGCTCGAGACGACCGGCGTCGCCAACCCGATGAAGCTCTCGATCGACGTCACCAAGAGCAAGGGTACCCTCCCCGGCAAGGCCACAGCGGACGCCATCCTCGGAACCTGGATCGGCCCCGATCCGGCGCCGGGCGCGGACTTCAAGAAGGGGGTGCTGGGAGGGTAGGGGGGCTTCATTGCCCCAGAGGCCTCTCAGCGTCCTGCCCTCCGAAGCCTCACCCCCTGGCCCCCTCTCCACTTCGTGGAGAGGGGGAAACATATCCGAGCGACCGTGCCGAATTCGAAAAACGCTGATCTCTGGGCCCTCCCTCTCCACGAAGTGGAGAGGGACCGAGGGTGAGGCTTCGAAGGGCAGGTCCCGCCGCCCGGCACAACGGGTCTGAACCGGGTCTTTACGCCCCCACCGCCAGCCGGTCCGCCAGGCTGTTCGGCAGACCGGCCTTGCGGATGCGGGCCTGGGATTCGCCGATGGCGTAGGGGATGCGGTACCAGGTCACCACCTGCTTCTTGCTGTCGTAGATCATGTAGGAGGCGCGCGGATCGCGGTCGCGGGGCTGGCCGATCGAGCCGGGGTTGATCAGGTAGCGCCCGCCGGGGGAGAGCACGATGCGGCCCGAGGTGCCGCGCAGGGCCTTCACCCCCAGCAGCTTCCCCTCCAGCCAGAACAGCGACGGGATGTGCGTGTGGCCGAAGAAGGTCACCGGCGTCTCGTAGCGGGAGAAGATCTCCCAGGCGTCCACGTCGGAGAACACGTAGGTGTCCTCGTCGAGCGGCGAGCCGTGGCAGATGGCGACCCCCTCCTCCACCTTCATCGGCCCCTGCGGCAGATCGCGCACGTAGCGGAGGTTGCCCGGGGTCAGGCGGCCGGTCGTCCACTGGGCGGCCGTGAGAGCGGTCTGGTTGAAGTTCCCCCCGGAATCGATCCCGGCCACCACCTTGTCGTGATTGCCGCGCACGGTGTAGAGCCGGGGCCCCATGCGGCGCACGGCGTCCACCACCTGGTTGGGAGCGGCGCCGTAGCCCACCAGGTCGCCCAGCACCAGCACCGCCTCATAGCGCTTGCGCCGAGCCCGCCGCAGGACGGTCTCGAACGCCTCCCAATTGGCGTGCATGTCCGAGAGGATCAAGTAACGCACTATCGATTCCCGATCAGCAGGGCGATTCTCGCCGCGATCTCCTCCGGCCCCTCCTCGGGGGCGATGTCCACCGTCAGGTCCGACCGGCGATAGACCGGCAGCCGCTCGCGATAGAGCGCGAGCGCTTGGGACCCATCCTTGAACAGCGGCCGGTCGGTCTTGCCCATCCCGCCGATGCGCGCCGCGATGGTCGCGAACGGCAGGTTGAGCCAGACCGAGAGGCCGTTGGCGCCGACCAGCCGCGCGTTCCCTTCGAACGTCAGCGTGCCGCCACCCAAAGCCACTACAACGTCCGGCAGGGCCAGAGTCCCTCGCAGGACCTCGGCCTCCATCTCACGGAAGGCCGGCTCGCCCTGTTGCGCGAAGATCTCGCGCACCGTCATCCCCGCCCGGAGCTCGATCTCACGGTCGAGATCGACGAACGGCGCTCCCAACCGCCGGCCCAGGAGCGGACCGACCGTGGTCTTGCCGCACCCCATGAAGCCCGTCAGATAGATCCTCATCCTTCCCGGCCCGCCGCCCCGGCCGCGATCATCAGCCGGCGACAGTTGACCCGGACCTCGCCGGCGCCACCGCGGCAGACCGCGCCCAGCACGGCCGCGGCGTCCGCTCCGGCGGCCAGCACCTCGGCCACGTTGCCGGCGCCGATGCCGCCGATCGCGACCAGCGGCTTCCGCGTGCGCTCGCGCGCCCAGCGCACGAATGAGAGCCCCACCACCGGGTCGGGGTCCTCCTTGCCCGTGGTGGGGAAGACCGGCCCGACGGCGATCACGTCGACCGCCGGGTCGGCGTCCGCCGCGGCGAATTGCTCCTCGTCGTGAGTCGAGAGACCGATTTTAACATCCGCGCCCACCACGCGGCGAGCCGCGGCCGGCGGCAGGTCCCGCTGGCCGACGTGGACCCCATCTACAGGCAAAAGCGCTGCCAGGTCGGCGCGGTCGTCCACCCAGAGCCGGACGCCGCTCCCTTCGAGCGCCCGGCAGCAGGCCGCCAGGGCCGCGTGCCAGCCGCTCCCGGAGAGGTGCTTGGCGCGCACCTGGATCCAGCGGATGCCCGCGCCGGCCATCTCGGCCACCGCCGCGGGCAGGGCCTCGGCGCCCAGGACCCCGGCGTCGGCGATGGCGTAGACGACGCCCATCCCCTACTCCTGGCTTTCGCTTTCCGCGCCGCCCGCCCGCGCCTCGCGCTGCTGGAAGCGCTCCATGAAGCGGGTCGAGAGGCGGCCGGCCACGAAGTCCGGGTCCCGCAGGATGCGCTTGTGGAGCGGGATCGAGGTGTGGATCCCCTCGACCACGAAGAAGTCGAGGGCCCGGCGCATGCGGGCGATGGCGTAGTCCCGCGTGCGGTCGTGCACGATCAGCTTCGCCACCAGGGAGTCGTAGTACGGCGGAATGACGTAGTCCTCGTAGCCGTGCGTGTCCACCCGTGTGCCGGGGCCCCCCGGCAGGTGGAACGTCTTGAGCGGCCCAGGGCTGGGCGCGAAGGTGTCCGGATGCTCGGCGTTGACGCGGCACTCGATGGCGTGGCCGCGGGGCTTCAAGCCGTTCGGGATCTCCAGCTTCCGGCCGATCGCCACCTCGATCTGCATCTTCACCAGGTCCATGCCGGTGACCATCTCGGTGACCGGATGCTCGACCTGGATGCGGGTGTTCATCTCCATGAAGTAGTAGCGGCCGTCGCTGTCGAGCAGGAATTCGATGGTCCCCGCGTTTTCGTAGCCCACCGCCTCGCAGAGCCGCACCGCCGCGTCTCCCATCTCCGCGCGCAGCTCGGGGGTGAGGGCCGGCGAGGGGGACTCCTCGATCAGCTTCTGGTGCCGGCGCTGGATCGAGCACTCGCGCTCCCCCAGATGCACCACCCGGCCGTGCGAGTCGCCGAAGACCTGGAGCTCGATGTGCCGCGGCTCGACCAGGTACTTCTCCAGGTAGACCGAGCCGTCGCCGAAGGCCTTCTCCGCCTCCTCGCGGGCGGCGGCGAGCTGGCTGGCAAGGTCCTCCTCGGCGTGGACGATCCGCATGCCGCGCCCGCCGCCCCCGGCCGAAGCCTTGAGGATCACCGGAAAGCCGACCTCCCGCGCCAGCAGGGCGGCTTGGCTCGCGTCCTCCAGCGGCTCCTGGCTGCCGGGCAGCACCGGCACGCCGGCCGCCTTGGCCGTCTGCCGCGCCTTGGCCTTGTCTCCCATCAGGCGGATGACCTCGGGGCGGGGGCCGATCCAGCCGATCTTGCACTCGTCGAGCACCTCCGCGAAGTGGGCGTTCTCGGCGAGGAACCCGTACCCCGGATGGACGGCGTCGGCGCCGGTGATCTCGGCCGCCGAGATGATGCTGGAGATGTTCAGGTAACTCTGCTTCGACGGCGGCGGCCCGATGCAGACCTCCTCGTCCGCGTAGGTGACGTGGAGGCTGTCGCGGTCGGCCGTGCTGTAGACGGCGACCGTCTGGATGCCCAGCTCCTTGCAGGCCTGGATGATGCGGAGCGCGATCTCGCCCCGGTTGGCGATCAGGATCTTCTTGAACATCGGCGCTCTCGGCTCTAGCTCGTCTTGATGGCGAAAAGCGGCTCGCCGAACTCGACCGCCTGGGCGTTCTGGGGATAGACCTCGGCGACCACCCCGTCGACGTCCGATTCGATCTCGTTCATCAGCTTCATCGCCTCGATAATGCAGAGCACCTGCCCCTTCTTGACCCGGGAGCCGACCTCGGTGAACAGCGGCGCGTCGGGCGACGGTGCCCGATAGAAGGTGCCGACGATGGGCGAGGTGAGGACATGGGACCCGGCCGGCGGCCCGGCGGGCGACGGGGCCGCGGCGGGAGCGGCCGGAGCGGCGGCCGCGGCGGCCGGCATGGGTAGGGTGACCGGCGGCGCGGCGCTCGCCGCGGCTCCGGCGGCGGCCGGGACCGCCACCGCCATGGTCTGCTGGGCCTGCTGGCCGTCGATCTTCAGGCGAAAGCCCGAGCGCTCCAGCTCCAGGCCCTGGAGCCGGTTCTCGGCCACCAGCCCGATCAGCTCTTTGATCTGTTCAAAAGTCAGCACGTAGACGCCCCCTTGGCATGCCTCCCGCGGCGCGGCGTCCACCGCGCCCGGCTCAGGAGAGATCTTCCTCCAGGAGCAGACGTGCTCGCCGGAGCTCGAACCGGGCCTTCCCGTAGTTCCCCTCCGGGCCCAGGACGAGAAGCAGATAATAGTCCGAGGCGACGGAGCTTACCATCAGCGTCAACCGGTCGGTCATCACCGAGAGCTGCTGCACCTCCCCCACGTCCAGCTCGCGATGGTTGTCGCTGATCGACCGCGCCTGGGCCACCAGCTCGGCCGCGAGCACCTCCAGGTCCAGATCGGGATCCGAGCTGACCGACTCGACCGGAATCCCGTCCTTCGCCACCAGGGACAGAGCGACCGCGCCCTCGATCCGGTTGCTGATACGGCTGAGCTGGTCAAGAAACATGGCTCTGGCTCCCCCGTCGCAAACGCTTCAGATAGCTGTTGAGAAGGAATGCCTTCCGGGCCTTCGCCTCGACCTCCCCCCCCTCCTCCCCCGGCTCGTAGCCGGCCAGCAGGTCGCGCGCCATGAGCGGGCGCTGCCGTGTGGCGAGCTCGGCCAGCGCCTCGCGCGCCGCGGCGTTGTCCGG
>QHVW01001029.1 GCA_003223675.1 Acidobacteriota bacterium | reverse complement strand
CCGGCAACGCTACCGGGAGCTGTTCGAAAAATGGCAGGGGCAAGCCGGACAAAGGGTGAACGGATGACCTCCATGGATCATGTCTACGCCGAGGAGCACGGCCTCGTCGAGGCCTATCTCAAGGACCGGTTGAGCGCGAGCGAGCGGGAGGCGTTCGAGGCGCACTATTTCGCCTGCGAGGCCTGCCTGGAGCAGTTGGAGACGGCGAGCGACTTCCGGGAGGGGATGCTCCAGGTGGCGGCCGAGGACACCGCGCGGGCCGGCGCGGCGCGCGCGCGGCTCGGCCTGCTCGCCGGCCTCGCCCTGCTCTCCCGCGGCCGCCGGCTCGCGCTGGCGGCCCTCCTGCTGCTGCTCCTGGCGCTGCCGTTCGCCTTGCTGGTGGCCAACCGGGGACTTGAGAGCCGGGTGGCCGCCGCGCGCGCCGGCAGCGATCAGCGGATCGCGAGCCTGGAGGCGCAGCTCCGGTCTCTCCAGGGCTCCAGTGCCGAAGAGCGCCGGCGTCTGGAGGAGGAGCTGGCCAAGGAGCGCCAGAGCCGCGCCGCCGCTGGGGAGGCCGCGGGGCCGCAGGTGAACCTCCCCCTCTTCACCCTCGCCGCGGTGCGGAGCGGCGAGGAGTCCGGACGCGAGCCGGTGAATCGTCTCCCGCTCGACTCCAAGACCCCGTCAGTCATTCTCACGATGGAGCTCCCCACCGTCGACTTTCCCGCCTACCGCGCCGCATTGCGCGACGAGAGAGGCCAGGAGATCTGGCAGGCCGGCGGCCTGCACCCGGACGGCCGGGATTCCCTGGTGATCCTCCTGCCCTCCCGCATGCTGAGCCCCGGGATCTACGGGCTGACGCTCGAAGGCGTGAAGCCGGACGGCCAGGGCTTCGCCGTCGCGGCGTATCCGTTCCGGGTGGTGCGGTCCCGGTAGGGAAGGGCCGCGCCCTTTGCGTCTCAGAGCGCCCCGAAACGGGCCGTCTGAGACGCTACTGCGACGCTAGCGATCGCGGGGCGGACGCTTCGCCCCGAAAGGCGGACGCTCCAGACCTCGAGGCGGACGGTGCACGCCGGATCCTGCGGGGTACCGACTTCGGCGGTGCCCGTCCGCCTCGGAAGGCGAGCCGTCCGCCCTGGAAGGCGAGCTGTCCGCCTCGGAAGGCGATCTGTCCGCCTCGAAAAAGCCGAGGTGACAGATCCGAGGCGGACGGCGCACGCCGGATCTGTGGAGGCGCAGATTCCGGCGGTGCTCGTCCGCCTCGGAAGGCGGGCCGTCCGCCTCGAAAATGCGGAGGCTCCAGATCCGGGGCGGATGGCGCACGCCGGATCTGTGGAGGCGCAGACTCCGGCGGTGCTTACCGGCCCGGCGAGGCGGGCTCCGCCGGATCAGAGCTTGTGTGTTCCGTCGAGCTTACCGAGATCGCGGTCGAAGGTTCCCAATGGCAGATGGCCGGCTTTCCGCGCAATCTCCAGGATCAGGCAGTCTGAGAAGCCCAGAGCCGGCCGTTTCCGGAATTGCCCGAGTGCCGCCTCGACCGTGTCGGCCTCCTGAATGGTCAGGTCCCTGTGATTCAGGAGCATCTCGACTGCCGTGGCCGTGTGGCGAGCCGGACCAGGAGGTTGGTGTCAACGGCGCGCATGGCGGCTCTTGATGTATTGCCGCACCCCGCTCTTGAGCTCGTCCAGCGTCCGGGGCTCGGGCTCCTTCTCGAAGAGCGCGCGATGGATGTCCTCCGACGTATAGCGGCCGGCGCGCCGGACCACCATCCGCTCGCCCTCTTCGTCCCACTCCAGGACCGAGCCCGGTCCAACGCCGAGCCTCTGGCGGACCTCCTTGGGTACGGAGATCTGTCCCTGGGCCGTCAGCTTCGAGTATGCGATCGCCATGATTGGATAGTACCACGGTAATGTCCTCTCATGCCCCCGGCCACAGCTACCGGAACACGAGCCCGGTGGTCAGGGCGCCGGATCAGGATTTTCTTGTCCCTGGAGTCCCTGCTGTCCCTGATTTCAGAGGAAGGTATGATGGCCGCCATGGAGCCGCCCGCCGTCACCCTCCAGGCCCCTCCAACCACCGCCCCCGCCTTCACCAGCGCCGAGATCCTCCCCGGCCGCGGCATGATGACCCTTCAGGTCCGCGCCCGGCTGCCGGAGCTGGGCGAGGTGGACCTGATCGCCTCCCCGCCGCTCGCGGAGGCGCGGGCGCGGTTCGAGCGCAGCGCGCGGCAGCCCTTTCCGGGTAACGAGTCGTACCTCTTCGGCGGGGCCGTGCTGATCCCCTACGCCAACCGCATCCGCGGCAAGCTCTCGGCGGACGGCCGCACGATCACCACCCGCATCCTCGATCGCGAGGTCACGCTGCCGGCCAACGCCGGGGGACGGCGGCCGGGAGCGGAGCGGTACGCCATGCACGGGCTCATCCTCGACTCCGAGGTCGGGAGCCTGGAGCGGCGGACCACGGAGGGGGAGGACGTCCTGCGGGGGACCCTCCAGGCCGGCGATTTCGGCTGGGGGTGGCCCTCGAAGACTGAGCTGACGTTCGAGAACGTCC
>QHVW01000141.1 GCA_003223675.1 Acidobacteriota bacterium | reverse complement strand
TGAGGATCTCGGGTCGGAAGCATGTCTTGACGCTGTCCTTGAGCCTGCTGGCCGTCGCGGCAGGCTCCGCGGGTGCCGCGGAGAAGCCGGGGCTGAAGCCTTTCGCGGACGCGGACCACGTCATCTACTCCCCGGCGCGGGGCGTCCTGGTTCCCAAGGCGACCGGGGACGTGAGCTACCACGGCGGCGGGGTGATCGTCTCCGCCAAGGTGGTGCTCATCTTCTGGGGACCGAGCTTCGCCCCCGGGGGCGCCGACAACGCGTACGCTACGACTCTGCAATCCTTCCGCAACCAACTCGGCACGAGCTCTGCCTGGACGGTCGTCAAGCAATACTCGGGGATTCAAAATTCGAACCTCGGCTCGGGGACCCCGGACTGGTTCGACACCTCGACGCCGCCGACCAACGTCACCGACTCCACGGTGCGCAGCGAGGTCAACCGGTATCTGGCGACCCATGCCTTCGACAGCAGCGCGATCTATGAGGTGGTGATCCCGAAAACCTCGTACTCGTCGAGCGGCACGAGCACCTCCTGCGGCGGACCGAGCCTCGCTTACTGCGTGTACCACGGCTCGTACAGCGGCACCTCCGGGACCGTCATATACTCGATCCAACCCTACCCGAGCTGCAGCGGCTGCCAGGCCTCGGGCTGGACGATCGCGCAGGATCAGGAGAGCTTCATCTGCCACGAGACCCGCGACGCCGTGACCGACCCGGTCAACGGTTGGTGGAACAACAGCACCGGTCAGGAGATCTGCGACGAGTGCAGCTTTACTACCCCCTTCCCTGCCATCTGCGGGAAGTGCTGGTCGAACGCCGTGCACGGCTGCGTCTGACACTCTCACCTCGATCTTGAAAGGAGCTCGACATGAAGAAGACCTCCCGCCTCCGCCTTCACAGCGAAACCCTCCTCCGCCTGGACTCGCCCATGCTCCGAGTGGCGGCGGGCAGCGACACCGTCGTCGCCTGCTCGGGCCTCCAGACGATCTGCAACCCGTCGGGCGACAGCGCCTGCGAGTCCGCCTGCCTGGCGTGCCCGAGCATCGTGCCGACGATCGAGCACTAGCAGGCGGCGGACGCTCCACGAAACGCTCTTTCTTACAGGGAGAACCCAACATGACGAGGATCTCGGGTTGGAAGCACGCCTTGGCGCTGTCCTTGGGTCTACTGGCCGTCGCGGCGGGCTCCGCGAGGGCCGCGGAGAAGCCGGCGCCCAAGCCTTTCGCGGACGCGGACCACGTCATCTACTCTCTGGCGCACGGCGCCATCGTTCCCAAGGCGGCCGGGGACGTGACCTACCATGGCGGACCCTTGATCGCCTCCGCCAACGTGGTGCTCATCTTCTGGGGACCGACCTTCGCCAATCCCACATCCCCCGACTATACGTACGCTCAATCCCTGCAATCCTTCCGCAACGTGCTCGGCACGAGCTCCTCCTGGACGATGATGGCGCAGTATGGGATTCAATCATCGGACCTCGGCGCGGGGACCCCGGACTGGTTCGACACCTCGACACCGCCGACCGACGTCACCGACTCCAGCGCCCGGGCCGAGATCAACCGGTATCTGGCGAGCCACGCGTACGACAGCAGCACGATCTATGAGGTGGTGCTCCCCAGCACCTCGTACTCGTCGAGCGGCTCGAGCACCTCCTGCGGCGGACCGGGCCTCGCCTACTGCGCGTACCACAGCTCGTACAGCAGCCCCTCCGGGATCGCCCTGTACCAGGTTCTGCCCTACCCGAGCTGTAGCGGCTGCCAGATTTCGGGCTGGTCGACCGCGCAGGTTGAGGAGCACTTCCTCTGCTTCGATGCCCGCGACACCGTGACCGACCCGCAGGGCAGCGGCTGGTACGACAAGAATTTCGCGGAGATCTGCCAGAAGTGCAGTTGGACGACCCCGCCTTCGCCCACCTCCATCAGCCACATTTGCGGGAAAGCGTGGTCGAACGACGTGCACGGCTGCGTCTACTGAGCGGGAAGCCGGTCCCGCTCGCCGGAGGGTGGGTCTCACCCCTCCGGCAGCGGAATCAGCACCGTCGGCGTGCCCGCCGGGTCGGCGAGGCGGAGGTAGAAGTAGCCGATGCCCGCGAGGCCCAGCATGAGGCCGGGAACCTCGACGGCGCCGTAGGTGCCGCAGGGCCAGGGGGTCCGCTGTGTGGCGCAGGCCTCGATCTGCTGCAAGCCGATCTCCTCGGCGCGCTGGAGCCACTCGGGACGGCCGAGGATCTGCGCGCCGTAGATCAGCGTCTCGCAGTTGCCCCCGCGGCCGTGACAGAGACAGTCGTTGGTCTGGCTCATCTCCGTGCCGCCGCGCAGGTTCTCGAGGGTCGTGGCCACGGCCACCTCCGCCTCCTGGCGGGTCTCCTCGTCGCCGGAGAGCTCCCAGGCCCGCAGGCGCGACAGACCGAGGCCCGCAGCGCCGTGGCACCAGGCGGTCATGAAGGCCGGCGCGTCGGTGGCCGCCGGCGCCGAGCCCGAGACCTCCGGGTCCCGCAGGTCGGGCCAGTTGCCGTGCTCGGCATCGAACCAGTGCCGCTCGTACTGGAACGCCCCCTCGCCGGCCTCGCGGAACCGCGCCTCGCCGGTGGCGTGGTGGAGCTCCAGCAGGGCCCAGCCGATGCCCCCGGTGCCGTGGGAGAAGCCGAGCAGGTTCCCCTTCTGCTTCACCCCCGGCATCCCGTAATCCCCCCAGGACCAGCCGGCGTCGTCGCGGGCCGCCACGGCCAGGAGGTGGTCTCCCAACCGCACCGCCGCGTCCAGCAGCGATGCGGGGCCCTCGTGCTTCCCCCGCGCCCGCAGCAGCAGAGGGATCGCCCCGGCGCAGCCCGCCAGGAGATCGAAATTGCGGCCAGTGTCGCCGCCGGCCGCCGCCTCCAGCATCGCCAGCGCCGGCGCCCGCAATGACTCCTCTCCCAGCAGCGCGCCGATCTGGAGGGCCGCGTCGGCGAGGCCCGTCCAGCCGCTGTAGGCGCCGATGCGCGACAGCGGCGGGATCTCCTCGGCGCCGTGCTCCAAGGCGTGACGGATCGCCCCCAGGGCGGTGCGCTTGAAGATCCGCTCGCCGGTGACCGCGTGGAGGCGGGCCAGGAAGAGGGCGATGCCGCTCGTGCCGCCGTAGAGCTCGCCGCCGTAGGCGCGGTGGACGTGCCGCCAGCGGCCGTCCAGGCTCTCCATGGAAAAGCCGATCCAGTTGCACACGCCGCCGCCCCACAGGGCGTCGCGGCAGATCCGCGCGCCCAGCGTGGCCGCCGTCTCCAGGAAGCGGTCCCGGTGCGGCGAAGCCGGCAGGGCCTCGCCGCCGGATACCTCGGGAGTATCGGTCATCACCATGATTCGCTCCCGGTGATCGCCGCCTCGTAGCAGTCCAGGGAGCCGGCATTGAGATGGAAGCGCTCGGGGTCCACCCCCTGGGCGCCGGCCACGGCCCGCAGCTCCGCCAGGCGCGACGCCGCCTCCTGGTCGCCGCGCAGGAAGCAGCTCCAGCAGGATTCCGCCAGCAGGCGGCAGCGGTGCTGGCCGAAGCTCTCGCCGTTGCCCGGATCCTCCGCCGTCCCCACGCCCGCGGCCAGACGCCGGGTGAAGAACGGCACCTCGGGCCGGAGATGGCCGCGCACTTCCGGGTAGACATCCTGGAGCACGTCGGCCACGAAGGGGAAGAGGCGCTTGGCGAGGTAGAGCACCGCCACGTCCGTCCGCTCGTACTGGCTGGGCATCACCGAGCACTTGAAGCGGAACGGCACCTGGAAGAAGTTGAGCCGCGCGGAGAGCGACCGCACCAGCTCCGGCGCGCCGGCGAGCCCCACGTTCCAGTAGATCCGCGCCAGCCCCAGGGTGTAGCTCTCGTCCTCGGGGGTCTCGCCGAAGCAGTAGTAGAAACCGTGCTGGAGCGAGGTCGACTCGCGAGGATAGAAGATGCTGATCTGCGCTCCCGGCCGCGGCCGCGCGCCCGGACCGTCCTTGCTCAGGAACTGCCCCGGCCAGACCGAGCGCGTGAGGCTCCCCCGCTGCGCCGTGACCTGACTGGAGGAATGGACCTGCGAGATCGTCCAGCCGTGCTCCCAGCGGTCCCGCGAGGCGTTGGCGGCCGAGAGGGCCTCGCTCAACCCGGAGTCCGCGGTGAAATCCTCGCGGTCCTGGCCGTCCGGCGGCAGCGGGGGCAGCGGCGGCTTGAAGGGCCGGCTGTAGACCCAGCGATAGAGAACGCCGCTCAGCATATCCACCATGGGCACCTTCGCGCCGTTGCCGTTGCCGTTGATCCCGGGCACGGCCGGGACCGGGGACGGCGGCACGGTGAGCTTCCGTCCCGCGAAGGTCAGCTCGTGGGGCGCGTCGATGCGGATCGCCGCGAAAACCTGATCCAAAGCTTCCTGCCAGCCGGCGCTCACTTGGGGACCCTCCTCACAGCCCCACCATCTGACCGACGGCGGTGGCGGGATCGTGCAGAATGTTCATGCTCATCTGGAGCTGGCAGAGCGCCTGCGGCGTGATCTGCGGGGATTTCTGGATCCCCTCGTAGGCGGTCTGCACCATGCGCGCCGCGGCGCAGGCCATGCACCGCTCCAGATAGCGCCGCGACGTGGTCTTGCCGAAGCCGCGGGCCGCCGCGTAGCGGGTCCAGAACGCGGCCAGCGCCACCTTCATGTCCTCCCCCCTGAACGGCGACATCTCCGCCGCCTGATCCAGCGTGACGCCGGGACCGAGCGGCAGCATGAAGATCCAGAAGCTCAAATAGGCCTGGAGGATCGCCCCCGCGTCCCAGCACTCGTCGCCGAGGTCGGCCATCTCCCAATCGATGATCCGGATGTCCAGCGGGTCCTCCGCGCGCTCGCGATAGAGCAGGAGGTTCTCCCACTTGATGTCCCCATGCAGGAGCGCGCGGAAGGCCCAGGAGCGCTTGAGGGTATCGAGGGCGCGGGTCAGATTGGGATAGGCCTGCAGGATCTGCAGGAGCTGGGCGTTCCCCTGGCTCATCTGGCTCAGATACTGCGGATGCGTCTCGTGGATCGAGAGGATCCACGGCAGCTTCTTGTCGAACAGTTGCAGCTCCTCCAGGGCGGGAAAGCACAGCTCCATCTGGCGGTGATAGGTGCCGAGCTTGTCCCCCTGGAGCTCCGCGATCTCGACCGGGAACCGCCCCTGCCGCTGATGGTGCTCCCAGAGGCTCTCCGCGTCGGGGAGCATCTCCAGCACCAGCACCGTCGACGCCGGGTCCCAGTGATGGCACTTCGGCAGCAGCGCGGCCATGGCGCCGAAGCGGGGGTGGCGCGACGCCATCTCGTAGCACTTCGCCTCCCGCTCCAGG
>QHVW01000140.1 GCA_003223675.1 Acidobacteriota bacterium | reverse complement strand
CAGACGTTGGCGGTGTGCGGATGGCGGCCGAAGAGGAGGTGGCCGTCCGGGCTGTTCTCGTACTGGCAGACGCGGGTCTCCAGGACCGGCTCGCTCGCCAGACGGGGGAAACGGCGCGCCAGGATCTCCCGCGCTCGCGCCAGGAGATCGGGCGTGACGAGCCGCTCGCCGAAGGTGGGGTCGAACGGCGCGCCCCGGGTGTCGTCCGCCACCTTGAAGCCGCGGTGCTCGTTGCCCGGCATTCCGTAGTAGATCCGCTCCCCGCTGAGGTCGACCCAGGTGGGACAGCGGTCCTCGTGGAACCAGGGATCTCCCGGCGGCAGGCCGAAGAAGAAGACCTCCTGGCGGGTGGCGCGGAGGAGCTTCTCCCCGATCACCTCCGGAAAGAGCCCGCCCAGCCAGGGACCGCACGCGAAGAGATAGAGGTCCGCTGCGAGCGCCGAGCCGTCGGCGAGCTCCAGGCGATCCAGCTTTCCACCCTGCGACCAGTCCGGGAAGGCCGCCGCGATCCGCACCTCCCCCCCCTCGGCGGCGACCGCCTCGGCCACGGCCTGGCAGGCGCGGCGGGCCAGGAGAAAGCCCGCCTCCGGCTCGTAGAAAGCGGAGCGGACCCCACTGAAATCGATCTGCGGAAAGCGCTGCCGCGCCTCCTCCGTGGCGATCTCCGCGATCTCCAGCCCGGCATCTTTCAGGAGCGGGAGCGACTGGCGGACGTAGGCGTCGTCCTCGCCGGCCATCCAGAGCACGCCGGTGCGGCGGTAGAGGCGCTGGCCCCAGCGGCGCTCGGCCTCCTGCCACATTCCGAACGAGCGGGCCGTCCAGTCGACGTAGATCCGGTCGGGGCCGTAGACACCGCGGATGATCCGCGTCTCGCCCCCGGAGCTGGAGCGGGAATTGCCCGGTCCCCAGGCGTCGAGCAGGGTGACGCGCGCGCCGCGGCGGAGGAGATGGAGGGCGGTCCAGCCGCCGAAGGCGCCGGCGCCGATGATGGCCACGTGCGGTGGTTTCATGCCGCTACCCCCTGGGTCGAAAGCACTCCATGCCGGCCCCGCACCGGCTCGTAGTGGAGCGGGGAGGCCGGGAGCCGGCCCTGGCGCAGCCGTTCGGCGAGCAGCTCGCCCAGCGGGACGCAGCGCAGGCCCGCCGCCCGCGCCCGGCGCAGGAAGACGCGGAAGTCGTCTTCGTAGGGTCCCCCTTCCATCTCGGCGTGGAGGGTGAAGACGGGCCAGGAGGCGCGCGCCGCCTCGTCCACCATGGCGGCGAAATAGGCGGGAGCGTCCTGGAAGGTGTCCCCCAGCGCCTCGTCGAGCGTGGGCAGGGTGGCGGGCACCTGCGGCGTCTTCAGCGTCTGGCCGCGCACGATAGGGAGGAAGGGCTCGGTCCCCCGGCAGTCCGAGGCGTAGGCGAGGTTGTAGGTCTCCTCGTGGAGCAGGGCGTCGTCGTTGCTCAGCCAGGCCGGCGCCGCGTAGGTGCGCGGCGGCTCGCGGAAGATCTGCTCGTAGGCGCGGAACCCCTTGTCGAGCTCGGCCGCCGTCTTCTCCGGCGGGAACCGGAAGAGGCGGTCCTGCCACTGCCGGTGGTCCCAGGCGTGGACGCCGGTCTCGTGCCCCTCGTCCCGCGCGCGGCAGGCGATGCGCGGAAAGGCGACGCCGATCGGCCGCGAGGGGAGGAGGGTGCCGGAGAGGACCGTCCGCAAACCATACACGCGGGCGGCGCTGGTGCGCGTCATCTTCTTCAGGAAGCCCGGCCGCAGGGCGTTGAGCACGGCGAGACCGCTGCGGTCCGGCCCCATGGCGAAGTAGAAGGTGGCCTTCACCCCCTCCTCCTCCAGGACCTCCAGGAGGCGGGGGACGCCGTCGCGCATCCCCTCGTGGGTGTCGACGTCCACCCGCAGGCCGAGCACGCCGAGGCTCATGACTCGACCGCCGCCACGCTCTCGGCTCCGGAGCGCAGCCAATCCTCCAGGAAGGCGTCGTAGGTCCGCTCCAGCGCCTCGTCGAGCGTGGTCGTGGGATTCCAGCCGAGGAGGCGGTGGGCCTTCGCGATCGCCGGCTTGCGGGCCACCACGTCCTGATACCCCTTGCCGAAGTACCCCTCGGCGTCCACCGCCTCGATACGGGCCGGCTTGAACCCGGGGAGGACGTCGCAGTGGGCGTCGTGGATCGCCGCCAGCTTCTTCGCCAGGTCGGTCACCGAGCACTCGTTGTGCGGATTGCCCAGGTTGAAGATCTCGCCGTCGCAGGCGCCGCCGGGGTTCTCGATGATCCGCATCAGGCCGTCGATGCCGTCCTCGACCCAGGTGAAGCAGCGCTTCTGCTCGCCGCCGTCCACCAGGAGGATCGGCTCGCCGGTCACCAGGTTGACGATGAACTGGGTGAGCACGCGCGAGGAGCCCTCCTTGGCGGCGTAGATGTCGTCGAGCTTGGGGCCGATCCAGTTGAACGGGCGGAAGCAGGAATACTTCAATCCCACCTGCTGGCCGTAGGCGGCGATCACGCGGTCCATGAGCTGCTTGGAGCAGGCGTAGATCCAGCGCTGCTTGTTGATCGGTCCGTAGACCAGGGGGCTCGAATCCTCGTCGAACTCCGGGTCCGGGCACATGCCGTAGACCTCGGAGGTGGAGGGGAAGACCAGCCGGCGGCGATATTTGACGCAATAGCGGACGATCCGCAGGTTCTCCTCGAAGTCGAGCTCGAAGACGCGCAGGGGGTCTTTGACGTAGGTCGCGGGTGTGGCGATGGCCACCAGCGGCAGCACCACGTCGCACTTCTTGACGTGGTATTCGATCCACTCCTTGTTGATCGTGATGTCCCCTTCCAGGAAGTGGAACTGGGGGTGGCCGAGCGAATGCTCGAGCTTCGAGGAGGAGAGATCCATCCCGTAGACGTGCCAGTCGGTGGTGGTGGTGATGCGATGGGTCAAGGCATTGCCGATGAAGCCGTTGACGCCGAGGATGAGGACGTTCATCAAAACCTCCGTCAGGAGCCGAGGCGCTCGCCCGGCGCGATGCCGGCCGCCAGCGCGAGAGAGCACGCGGGCAGCTCCGGCTGCCCTTCGAGCTGTAAAGTGATCAGTTGCACGGAGCCCTCGCCCGCCGCCACCGTGATGCCTTCGCGATCGACGGCGGTCACGGTGCTCGGCTCGGCCGCGGTCTGCGAGCCGATGCCTTCCAGGCCGGCCAGGGGGAGGGCCCACCAGACCAGGAGCTTGCGCCCCCGCAGGGTGGTGAAGGCCCCGGGATACGGATGCGTGACGCCGCGCACCAGGTCGTAGATCCGGCGCGCGGAGCCGTTCCAGTCGATGTTGCCGTCGGCTGGCTTGCGCCCGCCGCGGTAGGAGCCTTGCGAGAGGTCGAGCGGCTTGGGAGTAGCCGTGCCCGCTGCCAGCGCCGGCAGCGCGCGGTCGAGCAGCCGCCGGGCCGCCTCCTCCAGCTTGCCGTAGAGGGTGAAGGCGGTGTCGGCGAAATCGATCGCCACCGCCTCCTGATCGACCAGATCGCCGGCGTCCGGCTTCGCCACCATGTAGTGGAGGCTCACCCCGGTCTCGCTCTCCCCCTCCACCAGCACCCAATTGACCGGCGCCCGCCCGCGGTAGCGCGGCAGCAGCGAGCCGTGGAGGTTCAACGCGCCGCGGGCGGCGAGCTCCAGCACGGCCGGCGGAATCATGTACCGGTAATAGAAAGAAAATAGAAAATCCGGCGCGTACGAGGCGATCAGCTCGTGAAATTCCGGGCTCTTGGGGTCTTGCGGGTAGCACACCGGCACCCCCCGCGCCTCGGCGCGGGCGGCGAGCGAGTCCCACCAGACCTCCTCCCGCGGATCGTCGCGGTGGGTGAGCACGGCCGCCACCTCGAAGCCGTGGCGGAGCAGGGCGTCGAAGCCCAGACATCCCATCGTGTGATAGCCGAGGACGACCGCCTTCATGGAGCTGTCATTCCTTCCGTAGGAGCGCCGCCGCGGATCACCTGCCGGATGATGTAGCGCGGCCGGTCGCGCACCTGCTGGTAGATCCGCCCCACGTACTCGCCCAGCAGGCCGATGGCGAAGAGCTGCACGCCGAGGAAGAAGAAGAGCAGGGAGAACAGGGTGAAGACGCCGGATACCGCCCACTCCTGCCCGTAGATCAGCCGGCCGGCGATCAGGATCAGGGCGACCAGGATCGACACGATCGCCATCGCCACCCCGACCGCCATCGTCACCCGCAGCGGCAGCACGGAGAAGCTCGTCATCAAATCGAACTGCAGCCGGAAGAGCTTCCAGAGGCTGTACTTGCTCTCGCCGTGGGCGCGCTCGCTGTGGGCGACCGGGATCTCGGTCACCCGGCCTGCGAAGAGGTCGGCCAGCACGGGGATGAAGGTGGAGATCTCGCGCGACGCGGCCAGCACCTCGACCACCGGCCGCCGGTAGGCCCGCAGCATGCAGCCGTAGTCGGTGAGCTGGACGCCGGTCGCCAGCGCCGTCATCCGGTTGACGATCTTCGACGCCACCCGCCGCAGCAGGGTGTCCTGGCGATGGACGCGGATCGAGCCCACGACGTCGAACCCCTCCTCCATCTTGGCCACCAGCTTGGGGATCTCCTCCGGCGGATTCTGGAGATCGGCGTCGAGCGTCACCACCACCTCGCCGCGGCTGACCTCGAACCCCGCGAACACGGCGGCATGTTGACCATAATTGCGGTTGAAGTCGACCACCACCAGATGGGGATCGCGCGCCGACGCCTCGCGCAGCAGCCGGAGCGAGCCGTCGCGGCTGCCGTCGTTGACCAGCACGATCTCGTACGGCCGCTCCATGGCGGCGAGCGTCTTCTCCAGCCGGTCGAGGAGCTCCGGCAGGTTCTCCTCCTCGTTGTAGACCGGGACGACGATCGAAAGATAGGGACGATCCATGATCAATCTTTCGCGTGGACCAGCACGTCCTTGATGGCGTCCACAGGCCCACTCGGCCTTCGGCAGCGTGCCCGGTACCTGCGGGTATTTCTGCGCGTAGTAGGGCTGCGTGTGCACGGCCCGGAAGTGGAGACCGGTGCCCACGTTGCGCTGCCGGAGCGCCGCCATAAAGTTGTCTCGAGAAATCCCGGCCGCGTCGAGCACCCTGATCACATAGAGGTGCCAAGTGTGGAAGTGATCATAACTGGGAATTCCCGGCCGGGCGATCTCCGGCACCTCCGCGAACAGCTCGTGATAGATCATGGCCAGCTCGCGCCGCCTGGCGTTGAACTCGTCCACCGACGCGAGCTGATGGATGCCGAGCGCGGCCTGGATGTCCATGAAGTTGTACTTGAAGCCGGGGAGCACGATCTCCACCTGCGGCGTCCCCCCCTCGGCGTAGCGGTTCCAGGCCTGCTTCTCCAGGCCGTGGAAGCGCAGGGCGCGCAGCTTCCGAGCCATCTCGGGATCGGAGAGCGTGAGCATCCCTCCTTCGCCGGTGGTCATGTTCTTGATCGGATGGAAGGAGAACACGGCCAGGCGGTCGAAGAGGCCGACGTGCTTCCCCTTGTAGAGCGTCCCCACCCCGTGCGCCGCGTCCTCGAAGATCCAGAGCGAATGCCGGCGGGCGATCTCCAGCAGCGGATCGACATCGCAAGGCGCGCCGCCGAAGTGGACGGGGATGATACCCACCGTGCGGTCCGTCACCGCCGCCGCCACCGCCTCGGGGTCGACCTGCAACGTGTCCGGATCGATCTCCACGAACACCGACGTGCCGCCCAGCGCCTCGACCATGTTGGAGGTGGCGGCCCAGGTCATGGGGGTGATGATCACCTCGTCGCCGGGCTTCACCCCGAGGGCGATCAACCCGATGTGCAGGCCGCCGGTGGCGGAGGAGAGGGCCAGCGCCTCGGGCGCACCCACATAGGCGGCGAAATCCTTCTCGAAGCGCTCGGCCTTGGGGCCCGTGGTGATCCAGCCGGAGCGCAGGGTATCGACGACCTCGTCGATCTCCACCTGCCGGATGGTCGGCCGGGAGAACGGGAGGAAGGTGTCGCGCTTCACGAAAGGCCTGGTCATGAATCTCTCCAAGGTCACTCAACCCGCGCCGGTGTGGGCGCCGGGCGATTGGTCATCAGGATGTATTTGTCCTGCCGCATGAGGACCGGTCCGGCGATAAGCCCGTCGCCTTGCATCCGGGGCAGCTTCTCCGCCTCCAGGACCAGGTAGACGGTCTTCCCCGAGCTCCAGAGGGGCCGGAATTCCGCCGCGGTGGGATAGCGCCGGGCCCGCTCCTCCGGAGCGAGGTGCCGGATGCCGAAATCCAGCTCCCCCTTGTACTCGACGACCCCGACGAGCCGCCGGAGGTAGATCGGCAGCGTCTGAGGATAGCAGCGATAGGCGTAAACCTCGTCCCCCGGCGCCAGGCGGGGGGTGAGGAAACGGGCGATCGGCCCAGTGCTGAGCAGGAGCGAGGCCCGCGGCGCCGCCGCTACCAGGCCCAGCACGAGCAGGGCCGGCGCCACGGCCAACGCCGCCAGGCTCCGCAGCCGGCCGCTCCCCCAGAGCCAGACCGAGAGCAGGCCGGCCGCCAGGGTGGGCATGGCGAAGACCAGGACGCTGGGAAGCGGGCCGACCCCGGTACGGATCTTCCCCAGGGCAGCCAGGAGCAGCCCGGCGGCGAGGACCGACAGCAACAGCGCGCCGACGGCGCCTCCCACCCGGGCCCACGAGCGCGTCCGCGGGTCGGTCTCGGCCTCTTGCAGCGCCAGGGCGGCCAGCACGGCAAGCGGCGGGATCCCCGGCAGAATGTACGGCACCAGCTTCGACTGCGAGGCCGAGAAGAAGAGGAGGATGAACACCGCCCAGCAGGCGAGGAAGATCAATCCCGGCCGCTCGTCCCGCAGCCGTCCCTGTCCTCGCCGGTAGAGCCGCGCCGCCGCCGGCAACACGCCCGACCAGGGGATGAGCCCGACGGCCAGGATGCCCACGAAGAACCAGGCCGGCGCCTGCCGTTTCGCCTCCGAGGTGGTGTAGCGCAGCCAGTGCTCGTGGACGAAGTAGAACCAGAGGAAATCGGGGTTCCGGCGCGCCGCCAGCACGTGCCAGGGCGCCGCGATGACCAGGAACAGCGCGATTCCGCCGATCCAGGGCACCCGCGACAGCAGCCGCCACCGCCGGGCGAACAGGAGGTAGAGGAAGATCACCGCGCCGGGGATGAGGAAGCCGATCAGCCCCTTGGTGAGCGTGGCGAGCGCCGCGGCGGCGAACATGCCGTACCAGAGGAGCCGCTCCCCGCGTTCCTCTTTCTCCCTCTCCTGCGCCAGCCAGAAGCAGGTCAGGGTGGCACTGAGAAAGAAGGCCAATGCCATGTCGATGATGTTGGCGCGCGACAGGGCGGCCCAGAGCGGCGAGCTGCCGAGGACGATCGCCGCCGTCAGCCCTGCCCGCGCCCCGCCGATGGAGCGGCCGAGCAGCCAGGCGAGCCCCACCCCGCCCAGGCCGAAGAGGGCGCTGAAGATCCGGCAGACCACCTCGGGCCGCCCCGGCAGGGAGAGCGCCGCCGCGTTGAGCCAGTAGTAGAGCGGCGGCTTCTCGAAATAGAGCACCCCGTTCAGCCGCGGCGTGACGAAATCCCGCCGCGCCAGCATCTCGCGCGGAATCTCGGCGTAGCGCCCCTCGTCCGGCTCCAGCAGCGGATAGCTCCCCAGGCCGCCGAAGAAGAGCAGCAGCGCCAGGAGCCCCAAGGCGAGCCGGGTGCGTGGAGCGAGCGTGTCGGAGGCCGTTTGGGGCATGGAGATCGGGCAGGGGCTTGCCGTCAGGTCGGACTGAGCCCCGCGAGAGGGACGGAGTCTAGCGTATCGGGTGGGCGGGATACAGCCCGTATCGCGCCGGGCGATCAGGACGCCGTGGAACGAAACCTGCAGGCTTCGGTTGGCGTAAAATGGGAAGGCGAGGATCTCGCCAGGCATGAGCCTCTTGACATCCCGGTCGCTTACTTATAGGTTGATGTTGTGATTTGGAATGTGGGGGTGCTCATGCTGATGCCGGAAGTCAAAAGTCTGGCCCGAGACCGTGCCCCGATGGGGAAGGAGGAATCCATGAGTGCCAGCATAGCCACGAACGGTCAAAGCTCCAAGGGCCTGCGGGCTTGGAGAATCCTCATCTTCGGAGGGATCGGCGCGCTGTATCTGATCTCCCTCCGGGTGCCCGCCTTGCGGGAAACCCTCGCTCAGGTGTTCGCCTTCCCTCGATGACGACGAGAGCGGTGGCCTCTTCCCTGGAGCGCCCCGGACAGATCGCCTGGGGCGCAATCGGTGGTCTCACCCCCTATGTCGTCGCGGGTCTGAACGCGGTCGGCTACCGCATGGACTTCCCCCTCCCGAGCTTCGGCTGGGGCTCAGTCCTCGCTCTCCTCCTCTCGGTGGGCCTCGGAGTCATCGGCTCGATCCTTCTGGAATCCCATACGCCGTTCACCGCCTGGTACCACGGCGGCTCCTTCCGGATCATGCTGAATTTCCTGTTCAGCGAATCCCTGCATCAGATCGGTCAGCACGCTCTGCGCTGAGGAACCCTCATCACCCCAACCCTCTTTTCCGACCCGGGAGAGGGGTAGGGGCGAGGGCTTGGGCTGAGGCCCCCACCCTACCCATTCGGGTATGTCGCCGGAAATCTCCTTCCTCTATCCTCGCTGGCGGATGCTAAAATGATGATCCCCGCGTCAAATCCACCCGATCCACTGGATTGATCTCAGGAGGTCCCCCAAATGTCCCCAACCATCGTTCGATCGCGCGCAGGCACGCGCTGGGTCTTCGCGCTCACGCTTGCGCTCCTCTCCCTGATCCCGGCCGCGGCGCTCGCCAATACGCCAGCCCCGCAATTCGTGACGGTGGCCGGCGACCTGCAGTCCGAGCTCGGGTGCGCCAACGACTGGATGCCCGACTGCGTGGCCACGCACCTGGCCTCAATACAAGGCGGCCCTCAACAACTCGTGGACCGAGAACTACGGCGACCACGCCCAGTCCAACGGCGGCAACATCTCGCTCAACCTCGCCGCCGCCGCCAGCGTCAAGTTCTACTATTCGCACCAGACCCACTGGATCACCAGCAACAAGAATGCGGTGATCGCCACCGCTCCCGGCAGCTACCAGCACTTCCTGGGCTGCCCGGGCGACTGGCAGCCGGACTGCCTCCGCTCCTGGCTCCAGGACCCGGACGGCGACGGCATCTATACCTTCTCCACCACCTCCATCCCGGCCGGGAGCTACGAGGTGAAGGCCGCCATCAACGAGAGCTGGGATGAGAACTACGGCGCCGGCGGCGTCCAGAACGGGGCCAACATCCAGTTCACCGTGGCCTCCGATTGTGCCGAGACCCTCTTCACCTACAACGCCGGCACCCACGTGCTGACCGTCTCCGCCGGCTCCGGCGGCGGCGCGCCCCAGCCCGCGAGCGTCACCATCCCGGGCAGCTTCCAGTCCGAGGTCGGCTGCTCGGACGACTGGCAGCCGAATTGCGCCAACACCCACCTGGCCTACGATTCCACCGACGGCGTCTGGCAAGGGACTTTCAACATCCCGGCCGGCAGCTACGAGTACAAGGCGGCCCTCAACGACTCGTGGGACGTCAACTACGGCGCCAACGCGCAGCTCAACGGCGGCAACATCAGCCTCTCGCTCGCCTCTCCCACGGCGGTCAAGTTCTATTACGATGATTCCACCCATTGGGTGACGAGCAACAAGAGCTCCGTCATCGCGACGGCGCCCGGCAGCTACCAGCACTTCCTGGGCTGCCCGGGGGACTGGCAGCCGGACTGCCTGCGCTCCTGGCTGGAAGATCCGGACGGCGACGGGATCTACACCTTCTCGACCCACGCCATCCCGGCCGGCAACTACGAGGTGAAGGCCGCGATCA
>QHVW01001031.1 GCA_003223675.1 Acidobacteriota bacterium | reverse complement strand
CCGTTGCACGGCATCTGGAGCGTCGACGAGCTGGCCGTCGACAATCAGGTCCGGCCGCCAGTGGTGACGGACGATTCCCGGTGGCGCTACGTGGTCTTCGATTATTCCGATCTGTTGTCCGCCGTGCTCATGAACGGCTCCCGGCAGCGTTATGTCGCCGACCTGGACACCGGCAAGAAGACGATCGCGTTGAGGAAGCGTGACGATCCGGACTGGAAAGCCAAGCTCAGCTATCAGGAGCCCGCGCCGGGGCGCCTCACGCTGGAGGGGGCGATCGACGGCAAGCAGTTGCGGGCGAGCCTCCGCAAGATCGACACGCCCAGGTTCCAGCTTTATACCCGGGGCTTCCACTGGGTGAGTGAATATCCGTTCCAGCGATGATCGTCAGACGTTGAGCCGACCTGGAGGTGCGACATGGCTGTATTCGACAGGCCGATGGAGATTGAGCCGGAGCTCCCGGGCTCCACGCCGGTGGAGGAGGGGACGCGGGAAGCCGCCGCTCCCGCCTGGGGACCGATGAAGCGGATCCTCTTCCGCTTCGCGTTTTCGTATCTCTCCCTGTACCTGCTGTCCATCTTCGTAGGGGTGCTGTCGCTCATGCCCGGCCTCGGCGTCGCGGCGGGCTGGTATTACCAGCTCTGGTCCGCGCTCGTGCCCTGGGTCGGCAGGCACCTGTTCGCGGTCAACGCCACCGCTCACCCCTCCGGCAGCGGCGACACGATGGCCGATTGGGTCGCGGCCTTCTGCGGTCTGGTCCTCGGCCTGGCGGCGACGGTGGTCTGGTCGCTGCTCGATCGCAAGCGCGCCAATTACGCGCGTCTGTACGAGTGGCTCCGGGTCCTCGTCCGCTTCGGGCTGGGCCTGACGATGATCGAATACGGCGGGCTGAAGATCGTGCCCTCCCAGTTCCCGCCCCCCTCGCTCGACCGCCTGATGCAGCCGTTCGGCGACGCCTCGCCGATGGGCATCCTCTGGACCTTCATGGGCGCCTCGGCGCCCTACACCATCTTCGCCGGCTTCAGCGAATGGCTCGGCGGCGTGCTTCTCCTCTTCCGCCGCACCACGCTCCTGGGGGCGCTGGTGAGCATCGGCGCCATGACCAACGTCGTGATGCTCAACTACTGTTATGACGTGCCGGTCAAGCTGTTCTCGTCGCACCTGCTGGCCATGGCTATCCTCCTGGCGGCACACTACCTGCCTGCGCAACGCCGCGCTGGCGTTTCAGTGGGTGACCGCCGTCGGCTTCAGCGCGTTCATCCTGAACATGGGCTGGCATCAGCTCCACGACTACACGTCGACGCGCTCGCCGCTGCGCGGTGTCTGGAACGTCGAGGAGCTCCAGGTCGACGGCCAGGCGGGCCCGCCGGGAGCGGAGGCGCTCCGGTGGCGCCGCCTGATCTTCGATTACCCAGGCATGTTCGCGCTGCAGCTCACCAGCGACTCCCGGCAGCGTTACAGGATCAAGCTCGACGAGGCGCACACGACGATGGCGTTGACCAAGCGCGACGATCCGGCCTGGAAATCCACTCTCAAGTATCAGCGGCCCGCGCCGGACCGGCTGACGCTGGAGGGGATGTTCGACGGCCACAAGCTTCAGGCGAGCCTCCACCGGGCCGATGAATCCAAGTTCCTGCTCCTCACCCGGGGCTTCCACTGGGTCAACGAATATCCGTTCAACCGGTGATCCGGGAGCGCACCCACCGGTCGACCGCCTCGGCCACGCGCGGATCGGTCGGCGTGGCGAGGCCGAAGGCGGCCTGCGGGTCCACGCCTGCCTCGACGTGCTTGTAGAAGTGCTGGAGGTCGTCGAAAAACGCGAGTTTGGTAGGCCGCGCCCCTCGGGCCTCCAGCAACCGGTGGGCGTGCTTCTCGGGGACGCTGCCGTCCCGGCCTCCCTGCACCAGGAGCACCGGACGGTCCACCGCCGCCAGGGCCTGCGCGGGATCGACGGCGTCCACCTCCCGGATGTAGCTCAGGTTTCTCGGGTCCATGGTCGCCAGGACGGCCGTCTGGGGATGTTTGGCGGCGTCGGGCGGCAGCGGCTCCCCTCGGCGGATGCAGGCGAGCGCCTCGTCGTAGAACGCGAGATCGCCGCCTCCGGGCATCGCGGCGGCCTGATCGCGCATGATCGAGAGCAGGCCGGTCGAGGGTCCCGAGAGGCTGACGACGCCGCCGAGCGTGGGCTCCTGGGGAGCCAGGAGCGAGGCCACGACCGCGCCTTCGCTGTGGCCCGCCACGATCCAGACGCGGACCTTGGAGGCCTTGTCCCCCAGACCCTCCCGGAGCGCCTTCAGGGCGGCCCGGGCCACCACCACGCGATTGGCGAAGTGGAGGTGCGCCTGGGCGCGCTCGGCGTCGACGGTCTCCGTGCCCGTCCCCGGTCCGGGCTTGGCGTAGCGCAGCACGGCGTGCCCTCGCGCGGCGAGCTGCCGGGCGAGGTCGGCGTACATGTGGGGGTGGAGATTCCAGCTCGGAAGGTCGCCGTCCACGTCGATGAACAGAGATCCGGGGATCAGCACGATAGCCGAGACCGGATCGCCCGCCGCCGGCACGGTCAGCCGGGCGGGGAAGCGCAGGCCGTCGACCTCCAGGGTCAGCGGGGTTTCGGTGTACCCGGGCTGTACGGCCAAGGCGGCAAGGGTCAAAAGGGCAAGGGTGCTCATGGTTCAATCCTCCTGAATCCAAGGTAGAGCCTGACGTAACGTGAGGGTCAAGGGGGTGGAGTAAGATCGGTTTCCCGAATGGCCGATCAGACCTTCACCATGGAGTCGGCCCGCTCGCTGCCGCTAACCGGCGCGCTCTGCGGCGTGATCGCCGTCGAGACGGCCGCC
>QHVW01000139.1 GCA_003223675.1 Acidobacteriota bacterium | reverse complement strand
CAACAGCGTCGAGCGGTCGAAGTCGCGGAACTGGATGTACCCTTCGAGGAAGCGCTCGCGCAGGGTCTGGGCATAGGAATCGCGGCCGGGGAGGGCCAGCCAGAGGTCCTGCACGGCCGGTCCCACCACCATGTCGTCGAAGTCGAGCACCCGCAGCAGACCGTCCCGGAAGAGGATGTTCCCCAGGTGGAGGTCGCCGTGGATGCGGTGGACGGGCACCCCGGCCAGCCGGCGGTCGGCGATGGCGGCGATGGAGAGGGCGGTGTCGAAGTAGCGGTCCCGCAGGTGGTGGGGGAGCACGTCGTGCGCCTCCAGCCAGTCGAGGTTCTCGCGAATGTAGGTGTCCGCGGTGAGCCGCAGCCGGTGCTCGGCCTCGCGGCGGGCGCCCACGTTGTGCATGCGCCCCACCAGCATGCCGAGCCGCCGGGCCCCGGCCTCGTCGAGCTCGTCGGGAGCGCGCCCCCCGCTGCGGTCGGAGAGGCAGTAGAAGATGTTGTCGACGCGCCGCAGCGTGCCGCCCCCGGGGAACGGCCGCATGGTGCAGACCGGGATCTCCTGCCAGGCGAGGTCCTTGAGGAACAGGTGCTCCTCCAGGATCTGCTCCTCGGTCCAGCGCCCGGGGCGGTAGAACTTGGCCACCACGCGGGAGCGGTCGGCCAGCTCCACCTCGTAGACCCGGTTCTCGAACGAGTTGAGGGGGTAGCAGACGGCGTTGCACTCGAGGCCCCCGGCCTCGACGGCGGCCAGCACCTTCTCGGGGGTCAGGGAGAGGAAGAGGTCGGTTGCGGGCGCGGCGTGGTCCTGCATGCCGCCAATGTAGCAAAGAAATGTAGGGGCGGCCCTGGGTGGCCGCCCTGGATGGCGAAAAAGGGCGCCCACCCAGGGCCGCCCCTACGGGTTCTACCTGCCGGTCAGGGCTTGGTCACCACCAGCGAGATCCGGAAGTTGAAATTGGTGACCTGATTCCACGTCGTGCCGTCGGTGGAGACGTAGGAGTAACCGAAGATCGGCACGTCGTTGCTGGCCACCCCGCCGTCGAGGCCGATGAGGGGCGGCAAGGCCGAGACCCCTGGGAACGGCGTGGTGGTCGGGAGCCGCAGGACGATGAAGAGATTCTGGATGTCGCCGCGGTCGATCCCCTTGCGCACCAGCTTGCCCAGCACGCCCGGCAGGGGGAAGTAGAACGGCGAGAGGTCGTTGTCCCGGCCGATGAAGCGCGTGGTCCTGGCGAGCGGATGGGCGAGGTCGAGGGTGGCCGTGCTGCCGCTGACCGTGCCGGTGACCAGGTCCGCCTCGGCGAATACCGGGACCACCGACGAGTCGAACACGAAGGTGTCGAACAGCGCCGCCTGGATGTAGAGGTCGCCGCCGGGATTGACCGCCGAGATCTGGCTGGCCGGCACCCGCTCGGCGTAGTAGCTCCCCGCCGCCTGGCCGGTGAAGCCGACGAAGTCCCGCGAGCCGAAGTTGCTGATGGTGACCTGGTCGTTGGTGATGAAGTCGACGTGGGGGATGGTCAGGCTGGGCACTCCCGCCACCGGCAGCGAGAAGCCCGGATCGACCTCGACGGCGGACTCCAGCGGGCCGTTCCAGAATTCCTCATTGAAATTCTGCTGGCCGAAGATGGCGCCGATCTGCGCGTTGAGGCTGATCGCGTTGGCCGCCACCGGCGAGCCGTCGACCGGCGCGATCGACAGGTTGTAGAGGCCCAGCTTGACCGGGATCGTGTAGTTGCCGTCGAGGATGTTGTACGACGGGCTGACCAGGAAGATGCCGCCCGTGCTCGGATTGTAGGAGAGCTGGCTCGTGCCGCTGAACGCGGTCGCGAAGAGCTCGCCGGTCAGGGCGTTGGTGGCGGCGACGCTGGCCCCGGCCACCGGCTGGTTGAGCACGCCGTGGGTGACCGAGCCCTTGATCGTGCCGTAAACCAGGTTGAAGGGGATGTCCCCCGGCTGGAGCGCCGCCGGGCCGGAGGCCGCCGTCCCCTCCGGATAGTAGAAGGAGGCGAAGGCGATGTCGTCGCTGTCCAGCGAGCGCTGGGCCAGCTCGGCGGCCGGGTCCCCCGTGTCGATGAACGGGAACATCGTCGCCCCGTTGCCGTCGGTCGGGCTCTTCTGGTTGTTGAGGACGTGCGACAGGCCGAACGAATGGCCGAATTCATGGGTGGCGGTCGCCTGGAGGTCCACCGACCGGGTGACCGTGTCCACGTCCGCGTCGTTCACCGTGAAGCGGAACCCGTTGCTGGCCTTGACGTTGAATTGCACGTCCACGTCCAGGATGGTCCCCGCCTTGTAGAACCCGGCGGGGAAGATGGTGTGGCCGTCCGGGGCCACGGTGCAGGTGGTGATGGCGCTGGAGACGTCGGAGATGCCGTCCCCGTCGATGTCGTCGCCGTCGTTGAGCTGGGAGTCCGCGATCAGCGTGATCGAGGGGGTGGAGGCGATCGCTCCGAACCCGGACGAGGTGCGGAAGGTCAGCTCGTTGATCATGTCGAAGCCCGCCAGCCCGGGGTTGGCGACCGTCCCCACGATCCTCTCGTCGATGTACGAGGTCGGGATCTGGTTCCAGGCGGCGAAGGACTTGTTGAAGGCGGTCGTGGCGTCCGCCAGCGACAGGAACGGCGCGCCGAGCGGATTGGGGATCGGGTCGAGCGTGTTGTTCACGTGCCACGGCACCGGGATACAGCGCGGGTCGTGGAAGATGCGCACCAGCCTGGCGTTGACCTGACCGGGGATGGGCGACGGCACTAAGCCGGTGATGTCGAGGCTCTCCAGGAAGCCGCCGGCCAGGGCCGGGGCGGAGCCGATGGCGGCCGCGAGCAGGGCGGCCATGGAGATGCGGGCGAAAGCTCTTCTCATGGCGTCTCTTCTCCTCAAGCGCAAACCGTTGGCCGTCACCGTTCCCGTCCCGCGGCCGGCGTCTGCCGGATCCGCTGGCGGAGCTCGTCGAGCTGGATGGTCTTCGCCGTGCCGCGCCGGAGCGATCCGTTACGGCCCTGGAGGTTGAGCGCGCTGAGATCCTGCGTAGCCTCCCGCTTCCCCTGCGGATCCGTGGCGAGGGTGAGCTTCCCCTGCGAGAAGCCGACGATCGAATAGCCGCCGGCCACCAGGTCCTCGGGGACCAGGAAGAGGAGCACGTCCTCCTGCTGGTAGATCTGTGGGGCCGCGGGGTAGCTCATCGCCACCGGGATCCTGCGGTTGGAATCGACGCCTCCCGGCAGGACCACGGTCACGGTCGCACCCGGGCTCCCCTTGAGCGCCTCGGTGACCTGGATGGTGGCGAGCGTCACCAGGGTGCGCTCCACCCACTGGCTCCGCAGATTCGTGCAGTGCCCCGTCACGATGAGCGCCGACTCCTGGATCAGGTCGCTCTCCGTGCGCTCCACCGCTGTGGTCCCCCACGCGGCCGGGATGGCCGCGAGAGAGACGGCGAGGCTGAGGACAACTAGGGCGGTCCTTCTCAACATGTCCCCTCCTTTTGGGGTTGGGTTTACAAAAGACACCGATCCCACGGGCTGCGTGAGCTGGTACTTACATACGTGCAGGGAGATGATTAAATGTGGACAGTGCCGGGGGTGACGATCGCAGGGCTTTCTATTATCTTATTCTCACCTAGAAATCAAGTTGAATTTATTCAATCCGGCCGCTACAGTGCCGCCGTGCTCGGGCCCGCCGCAGTGGCGGGTCTCACGTTGGAAAGGAGTACCCATGATCCGAGCCAGGCTCATTCCCAAAGTCGCTTTCGCCATCGCCCTGACGGGCGCCATCGGCGCGGGCTCCATCTCTTTTGCCGCTCCCAAGTGCAAGCCGAACCCGAACGCGATCTGCCCCGAGATCTACAGCCCGGTGATCTGCAGCAACGGCCAGGTTTACAGCAACCAGTGCTTCGCCGACGCGGCGTGCGCCACGGGTTGCGTGCCGTACAATCAGGTCTAGCGAACCCCAGGCCCGCCGTGTCCCGGCGGCGGGCCGTTTCCCTCCCGGAGGACGAGCCGGCCATGCGCGTCATCGATCAGGGGATCATGAACCGCCTCTTCGAGGTCACCGACGAGATCCCGCTCGACCGCGAGGCGATCCAGGTGCCGCTCGTCATGGAGGGCGAGGGGAAGGTCGCGCGCGCGAAGAACGGCCGGATCGAGATCACCCTGCCGGACACCGACGACCTCGGGCCCTTCCTGGCGGCGCTGCCGGAGCGGCTGCGCGAGCTGGGCTGAAGGCGCTTATCCGAGCCCCGCCACCATCACGCGGTCGGTCTGGAGGTCTGCGCCCAGGCGGAAGGGCTGGCTCCCCACGTCGCGGAAGCCGTGCTTCTGGTAGAAGGCGATGGCGCGGGGGTTGTGCTCCCAGACAGCCAGCCAGACCGTGCGGCCGCCGAGCTCGCGCGCCGCGTTCTTGGCGGCGGCCATGAGACTCTGCGCGAGCCCCTTTCCTTGCCAGGAACGGTCCACGTAGAAACGCCCGATTTCCACCGGTGCCTCCTCCGTCACACAGGGTGGGGGAGCGTGCAGGGTCGTCACCTGGGTATAGGCGATCAGCCGTCCGTCCTCTTCCACCAGGAGAGTGATGACGGCCGGATCGAGGATCTCCTCCGCCTGCTGGCGCACGCCGAAGCGGTCCGCCAGGTGCGCCGCCATGTCCTCCGGCCGGTTGTCGGGGCCGAAGGTCTCCTCGAAGATGCGCGCCGCGAAGTCCGCCAGGGTCGCGGCGTCGGCCGGCTCCGCTCTCCGGAGCCTGAACGAGACCGACTCCGTCACGCCGGCTCCGTGGGCTGCCCCGGCTCGGCCGGCGGCTCCTCGTCCTCGAACACCGGGGGCCTCGGGACCATGAGTGGACGCGCCGCCTCCCGCGTCTCCTGCACCTGCCGCATCTGGGTGACCACCTCCTGGCCGCTGCGGAACAGGGTCGAGAGGTCGCTCGCGGTCTCGCCCAGCCGCTGGCGGTCGGTCTCGGTGGTGAAGACGCCCCGCGGGGTCAGCACGTAGAACCGCACCCGGTCCGGCTCGGGGAGAGGGTATTCGGTGGTCTTGGTCATCCGGCCGAGGACCTTCCGGGAAAGGCCGACGAATTCCTGGGCCGCCTGGCGGACGGTCTGATGGCTGATGCCGCCCACCATCCCGCCCCCCGTCTTGTAATAGAGGCGGGCGTCGCCGTCGGCGAAGGCGGCGAGGGTCACCACCGACTTCGGGATCCCCATCTCCATGATCACGCCGTAGGGGTCGTTGGGCTTCAGCTCGCCCGGCAGGCCGAGGCGGGCGGCGATGGTGGTGAGCGCCTGGTAGCGGAGGCGCATATAGGCGTCCTCGGGAGTCTCCTTCCCCCGGAGGCGCCAGAGTCGGCTTGGTGCCGAACGGCATGACCATGAAACAGATCGGGCGGAGGGTGACCGAGGGCTCGGGATCGGGTTCCATACTCAAAGACTTTATCAGGGATCTACCGCAACCGCTCGAGCGCCCGCTCCAGCGCGCCGCGGTCGACCTCGGAGAGGATCTCCACGATCTGGTCCCGCACCGATTCCAGCCTCCGCTCGCCGGCGGCCTGACGCTCGCGGCCGAGATCGGTGAGAGCGGCCCGCACGCAGCGGCGGTCTCGTGGGTCCTCCACCCGCCGCACCAAGCCGTCCGCCTCCAGCCGGTCGACGAGCTGCGAGACGTTCGAGCGCACGCAGACCAGCCGCGCCGCCATGTCGCTCAGGGAGAGCGGCGCGTCCGCCGCCGCGAGCTGCTTGAGGGCGCTGTACTTCGCCACCGACAGATCCACCTCGACCAGCGCCGCTTCCAGGCGCTCCTCGATGACCTGCGCCGTCTGCAGGAACAGCCGGATGACCGGATCGTCCTTCATGGCTGGGCCGCCGCGGGCTGAGCCCCGGGCCACTGGTCGTCGCCGAGCTTCCAGCCGCCGCCCAGCACCTGGTAGAGCTGGACCAGGGTCGCCAGCCGGTTGTAGCGCGCCTGGGCTAGCAGGATCTCGGCCGGGAAGAGCTGCTGCTGGGCCTGGAGCACGTCGAGATAGCTGGAAAGGCCGGCCACGTAGCGGGTGTTCGACAGCCGGACCGCCTCCTGATAGGCGTTGACCTCGCGCGCCCGCTCCCGCTCCACGCCGGCGTACTTCTGATAGGCCACCAGCGCCGTCGAGACCTCGTTGAAGGAGCTCATCACGTCCCGCTCGTAGACCGCCTTCGCCTGCTCCCAGCGGGCCAGGGCCGCCTGATACTGGAAGCGCAGGCGCCGCCCCTGGAAGACCGGGGTGAGGAGCCCGCCCCCCACGGTCCAGGTCCGCCCCGCCGGGAAGAGCTGCGAGATCTGCGGCGAGACGCTCCCGAGGGCGCCGGTCAGGCTGACGCGGGGGAAGAAGTCGGCCTGGGCGACC
>QHVW01000138.1 GCA_003223675.1 Acidobacteriota bacterium | reverse complement strand
CCTTGCCGAACTCGCTCTCGGTGCCGGTCATGCGGGCGATCCGGCCGTCGACGCTGTCGAGGGCCGCCGCCAGCAGGATGAACAGGGACCCCCGGCGGAAGGTGCCGTGGAGGCCGCAGATGATGGCGTAGAAGCCGAACACCATGTTGCCCATGGTGAACAGGCTCGGCAGCAGGTAGGCCCCGCGCCGGATGCCGCGCGCCCGCGGACGCGCCGCGGCTTGGCCGTCGATCACTGTCCCTCCCTGGGGCTGGCCATGGGGGTGGCGCCGTTCTTCACGCGGTCTCCCTTCTTCACCAGCACGCGGTAGCTCTCCGGGACCAGCAGGTCGACCCGGGACGAGAACTTGATCAGCCCCATCGACTGCCCGCGATGGACCCGGTCCCCTTCTTTCAAATAGCAGACCACCCGCCGGGCCAGCAGCCCGGCGATCTGCCGCACCCCGATGAGATCGCTGTCGGGACGGCGGATCACGGAGAGGTGCTTCTCGTTGACCTCCCCGGCGTCCTCGCGGAAGGCGGCCACCTTCCGCCCGCGGGCGTAGCGGGAGACGATCACCTCGCCCGCGGTGGGCACCTTCTGGACATGGACGTCGAACACCGAGAGGAAGGTGACGATGCGCTGGTAGCGCCCCGGGCCGATCTCCGGGTCCTCGATGGTGTCGATGCGGGTGATCAGGCCGTCGGCGGGGGCCAGCACGTAGCCCGCGTTCCCCTCGTACACGCGCTTGGGATCACGGAAGAAGAGGAGGATGAGGAGGCCCAGGACGAGCGCCCCGATCCCCCAGCCGGGCCGCTCGAAGTAGAAGAGCAGCCCGGCGAGGAACCAGAAGGGGAGGACGAAGGGCCAGCCTTCTTTCGCGAGCTTCATTCTTGGGGCTCCGGTCGTTCTCAGGTCTCGGGCTCAGAGTCTCCGCGGAGCCCCGGTGAAAGCCTAGGCCGTGACCCGCGTCTCGCGATGCGCTCGCAGGATCTGTTCCATGTGGTCCTTGAGCGCCAGCTTGTGCAGCTTGATCTTTTTCTCTTCGATCTCGTCCTCCTGGGAGAGGAGGGACTTCTGGTTGATCTCCTGCAGCCGCCTCTCGTAGGCCTGATGCTCCTCGTAGAGGCGGCGGAACTCGTCATCCGTCTTGATCAGCTCCGCCTTGAGCTCGTCGTGTTGAGACATACGTCTGCCTCCTTTGCCTGTTCGGAAAGTGTTCCATGAAATGAGGAAAACGGTCCGCCATGGACCGGTACCTGCGAATGGAAAACGAGACGAGAGGGGCCGGCGGCGAGCGGGCTCACCGTACGACCGGCTCCGGGACACGGTCACGCCCCAATCCCTCTCGGGTGTGGCTGGCCGTGATGGGAAGAAGTGTCAGCATGCGTGCTGACCCGAGAATAGCACCGGGGTGCGGGGGGATCAAGGCGGGGCCCCTCATCACCCCGGCCCTCTTCTCCCGGCCCTCCACCCGCCCGCCCGGGGAGAAGAGGGAGAAGCTTGCCGGAATGTCTTTGAAAGCCCCTCTCTCCCCGGCAGGGGTGGGTGGAGGGCCGGGAGAGAGGGGTTGGGGAGTGAGGGGTCAGCCCCGCTGATCCAGGATCGCCCCGGCCCGCTCCAGCGCCACCTGGCCGGCCGCCTCCAGGAAGGTCGCCAGCGACTCGGGGGAGCGCGCCAGGCTCTCCGCCACGTGGAGAGAGGAGATCAGCCCCTCGTCGAAGAGGGCGGAGAAGCCCACGACCTCGCCGCCGTTCCCCGCCTCGACGGCGAAGCCCGCGGGCCCGGCCTCCTTGGCGAGGCGGAACGCCGCCTCCCGCCCCGTGCCCGGGAAGACCGCCGCCGCCAGCAGCGCCAGGGACCGCCGCCGGAACAGGGCCGCCGGCGGGAATCCCCGCTCCCGGCTCTCGCCGAGGCGGAACAGGCCGAACCCCTCGCCGGGGATCTCCTCGACGTGCCACGGACCCGCCGCGTCGGCCTCGCCCGCCGCCGGCGGCTCGTCGCGCTCGCCCAGGCGCTGGAGGAAGGTGGAGGTGAAGGCGTTGGGGGAAGAGGGGAGGGTAGAATCAGTGAAGCCATGCATAGGAGTGCTCCTTTGCGTGGTCAGGCTCGGAGGGTGAGTGCCGCTCACTCCCGGGCCGTTTTCGTTTGGAGGCCGGAACGGCTCCGGCCGCTCTGTTAACCCACAGTATAACAGAAGGCGGCGGAAGTAAAGCGGTCAGATCATGATCTCATTCATATTCCCAGCACGAAGATCAGCGCGTCCATGCCGTCCCGGTAGTACCCCTTCCGGTGGCCGGTGCAGGAGAAGCCGAGGCTCTCGTAGAGCTCGATGGCGGGCTGGTTGTCCACGCGGACCTCCAGGAAGCAGAGCTGGACGTCCAGCCGGCGCAGGCGCTCCAGGCCCTCCTGGAGCAGGGCCCGGGCGAGCCCCTGGCGGCGGGCTTCCGGGTCGACCCCGACGCGCAGGAGCTCCGCCTCGCCCACCGCGTGGCGGAAGGCGGCGTAGGCGTCCGGCGGCCCATCCTCGGTTCGGGAGGCGACGAGCAGCACGGCGTGGGGGTGGGCCAGCTCGTAGGCCAGCATCTCGCGCGGCCATGGATCATGGAACGCCGCCTCCTCCAGTTGGACGATGCGGTCGAGATCCGCCTCACAGGCGGAGCGGACGGCGGGCTGCGCGGTCACGTCAGCGCGGGCACGCGGGGTTTGGGGAGAGTGACAGCCGGAGGCCGCGAGTAGATCGCCGCGGTGAGGAGCGCCGGGTCCCACACCGTCTCGGGCGAAGCGGCCAGAACCGCCGCCGCCGGAGCGAGCGGCCCCGGCTCCAGGAGGCGCAGATCCGTGGGCCAGCCGGGGATCTCCCGCAGCCGCGACACCCCGAAGCCGGTCACCACCGCCTCCCCGCCGCCGGCCAGCCGCGGCAGCTCGGGGCCCGGGACGAGCTCCATCTCTCCCAGAGGCCGGCCCTCCACGAAGGCCTGCGCGCTCCAGTCCCCCCGCAGGGCGTCCACGGCGGCGATCACCCGTCCACCCGTTCCTGCGGAGAGAGCCAAAGCCTGGAGGGAGGGGAGGGCCGTGGCGGGAATCCCCAGCGCCTGGTGCAGCCCGAGCGCGGTGGCGAGGCCGATCCGCAAGCCGGTGAAGCTCCCAGGGCCCCGCAGCACCGCGATGGCGCCGAGATCGCCGATCCCGATCCCCGCCTCGTCGAGCACCTCCTGGACCATCTCCAGCAGCCGCGTGGAGGAGCGCTCCTGCTCGACCGACCGCGCGGCCACCACGGCCCCGCCCCGCGCCAGGGCCACGCTGACGAGGGGAGAGCCGGTGTCGAGGGCGAGGAGGTGCATGGAGGGAATATATCGCGGCCCGCCGATCTGACGGATCGGACCGATCGGACGGATCCGTCCGATTTCGCCCGCCGGCCCCAGCTTGGCCCCGCCGTGGCCCCACCCGGGGTTGATTCATCTCCGCCCGGGCCGGGGCTCTTTTTCTCTCTTCTCGCAACGTATACTTCCCCCCGCATGTCCAGCCTGCCCGTCACGTCCCTGACTCCGATGATGCGCCAGTACCTGGAGGTCAAGGCGCAGCACCCCGACGCCCTCCTGATGTACCGCATGGGGGATTTCTTCGAGATGTTCTTCGAGGATGCCCGCCAGGCGGCCCCCATCCTGGAGGTGCAGCTCACCGCCCGCCACCGGGGGAGCGAGAACGAGGCTCCCATGTGCGGCGTCCCCCATCACGCCCTGGAGGGCTATCTCGGCAAGCTGCTCGCCGCCGGCCTCAAGGTGGCGATCTGCGATCAGGTGGAGGATCCGGCCCAGGCCAAGGGGCTGGTCAAGCGCGAGGTGACCCGCGTGGTCACCCCCGGCACGGTCTCCGATCCCGGCCTGCTCGACGGCAAGGAGGAGAGCTTCCTCGCCGGGCTGGTCTGGGACCGCGAGTCCGGGGCCGGCGCCTTCCTCGACCTCTCGACCGGCACCTTCTTCGTCCGCCGCTGGCGCACCCCCGAGGAGGCGGTGGAGGACCTCGCCCTCCTCCGCCCCCGCGAGGTGCTCTTCCATTCCGAGCGCGGCGAGGAGGGGTTCCCCATGGAGATCACCGAGTGGGCCGAGCGCGAGTGCCCCTGCCGCACGCCGCTCGCCGGGGACCGCCTGTTCGAGCCCCAGCGGGCCGGCGAGCTGCTGCTGCGGCAGTTCGGCGCCGGCACCCTGCGCGGCTTCGGATTGGAAGAGGGGGAGCCGGCGGTCAAGGCCGCGGCGGCGGCGCTCGCCTATGCCCAGGAGACCCAGAGGAACGGCCTCGCCCACGTGCGCGGCATCGCCGTCCGCGAGGCGGGCGACCGCCTGATCCTCGACGCCTCCACCCTCGCCAACCTGGAGGTCTTCGCCAGCCAGCGCGCCTCGGCCGCCGGCACCGGCCGCCGGCGGAGCACCCTCCTCGCCGTGCTCGACCGCACCGTCACCGCGCCCGGCGGCCGCACCCTGCGAGAATGGCTCCGCCGTCCCCTGGTCGATCCCAAAGAGATCGCCGCCCGCCATCAGGCCGTGGGCATGCTGGCGGCGGACAACCCCCGGCGGGAGCGGCTGCGCGAGCGGCTGGCCCGCATGGCCGATCCCGAGCGGCTGGTGGCCCGCGCCGTGCTCGGCACCCTCACCCCCCGCGAGGCCGCGGCCCTGCGGGACGCCCTGGCCGAGGCGCCGGCCATCCTGGACGATCTGGCCGCCCTCACCGCGTCCGATCCGGGCGCCGCGCCCCTGCTCGAACGGCTCGGCGAGACCGATCCCCTGCCGGAGCTGTACGCGGAGCTGGCGCGCACCCTGGAGGCGGTGCCGGCGCCCAACCTCCAGGAGGGGGGTGTGATCGCCGCCGGGGTCGATCCCGATCTCGATCGCTACCGCTCGCTCACCCGCGACAGTAAGCGGCACATCCTGGCCCTGGAGGTGCGGGAGCGCGAGCGCACGGGGATCTCCTCGCTCAAGATCCGCTACAACAAGGTCTTCGGCTACTACCTGGAGGTCACGCGGGCGAACCAGGAGCGGGTCCCCGCGGACTACATCCGCAAGCAGACCCTGGT
>QHVW01000162.1 GCA_003223675.1 Acidobacteriota bacterium | reverse complement strand
GCCGTGTCTGTGGAAGCGATGACCAGGAGGCTCGAAGAGGTACGCCTGATACCGGCGGGTACGCGAGATCGGCTCCGCCTGGAGCGCTTCCGTGTGCGTGAGGCCCAGGAGCTCCTCGGCCTCGACACCGTGCACAGAGATGAGGAGATCTTCTCTCCACGGTACATCGCACTGGCAGTCGAAGCATGGCAAAGAGGTGAGCTCAGCGAGGGACAACTGGCGAGGATTCTCCGCACGGACCGTTTGGGGGCTCGCGAGACCATCCAGAGGCTGGAGGGATCCGCGGCAGATGGAATCGATGCGAGTGAGATCCTGGATTTTGGAGCCCCCCTTGCCGGTACCGGCACGCGATAGAACCGCCGAGCATGTCGAGCCAAGCGCCCGAAGGTGAGCTCCTTCTCCTCGATGCCTGCTGCCTCATCAATCTCCTTGCCACAGGCCGGATGGAGGAGATCCTGAGGATTCTCCCCTTTCGCTTTGCGACGTCGCGGCTTGTCGCCACGCAAGAGGTCCTCGCAATCGCCCAGGATTCGGGCGAAGGAACGTCGATCGAGAGGAGGGTGATCCCGCCAGCCATGCTGGAGAAAGTCGAAAATTTGACTCTCCTTGACTTTTCAACGGAGCAGGAGCTCGCCGACTTCATCCGCTTTGCGGCCCATTTGGACGACGGCGAAGCCTCGGTCTGCGCTCTCGCACTCTCCCAGGGAGGAGGTGTCGCCACCGATGATCTCAAGGTGCTTCGCGTTCTGCGCCAAGAAGCTCCTGAGGTGCTCACGCTGCAGACGCCCGAGCTCCTCCATGAATGGGCTCATCTCTCCGCAGCTTCGGCGCCGGTCATTGCGGGTGTCTTACGCTCGATCGAGCGGAGGGCGCGGTTCCGTCCGCGCCGCAACGCGCCCCGGTTCGAGTGGTGGTCGAGTTTTCAAGGTATTCTTTAAGGCCGATCAATCTCCCGGAACGCCCATCCTCTCCACCTCCCGGTCATGCACCCGCGCCAGCGTAATCTGGGCGGTGAGGGCGCCGATCAGGGCGCAGAGCATGTCCCATTGGGTGTCCCAGGGGTCCCCCTGGGTGCCGAGGAAGTCGTCCGCGGCGGCGCCGCCGATCACGGCGGAGGCCCATTCGAGGAATTCGTAGCAGGCGCTCAGGGAGAGGCAGACGCAGGTGACCAGGAAGAAGAGCCAGCCGCCGCGCCGCACGACGCCCCGGCGCAGCAGGATCTCCCGCGCCAGGATCGCCGGCACGAACCCCTGGGCGAGGTGGCCGAGGCGGTCGTAGGGGTTCCGCATCAGCCCGAGGTGGTCGCGGAGCCAGAACCCGAACGGCACTTTTGCGTAAGTGTAGTGACCGCCGATCATCAGGATCAGCGCATGCAGGAAGAGGAGGCGGCAGGCGAGCGGGGTGAGCGGGAACCGGCGCCGGGTCGCGATCAGGAGGGGGACCCCGAGGAGGATGGGGAAGACCTCCAGCAGCCAGGTCCCCGGCTCATGGGCGCCCACCGCCGAGACGGCGAGGGCCAGAAGGCCGAGCGCGAGCAGGACGGCAGGCTCTCTCCGCATAGTGAGATTCCGCAGGCATGATACAATAGATGAAGCTGTAATGGATTCCTTCTTTAGACCCACTCGAGAGGGCAGCACGGGTCCACGGATCCGTCCCATTCACCTAATGCCCCAGGGAGATCCAAACGATGAGTAGACGCCTCCTCCTATCCGCCTGCGCGGCGCTGGCCACGTGCCTTCTGACGGCCGGTGCCGCGGATGCCGCGAAGGCCGCCTGGCCTTCCCTCCAGGCTCAGTTGGCCCAGGACCGCGTGCCGGCGGGAAGCCCGCTGGCCAAGCTGATCGCGAGCCATCAGGACTTCCAGCTCCTGCGTCCCGAAGAGGCCTATGACAAGCTCGTCGTACCCCCCTGGCTGCGCGTCCTCTGGCGCCAGGAGCATCCGGACATGCGGTACGTCCCGGGGGACGGCAGCGGCGGTTATCCGCTGGTGCTCAAGGAGGTCTACGAGTGGATGGTGTCCCATCCGGACCTGCAGCCGGGCAGCGCCGGGAGAGACATGGTGGAGAAGAGGAAGCCGACCGGGCCCAGGCCGGTCCCGGGGCCGGACTTCTCCATCTCGGGCGTGCAGGCCGCCCCGCGGTCGGAGTCGGACATCCGGGTGAATTTCTGGGATCCGAGCCGCGTCGTGGGCGCCTCCAACAACCTGCACGGCGGCGGCTCGCTGGCGATGTTCTATTCGTCCGACGGCGGCGCCACCTGGAAGCGGACCGTGCTGCCGCGCGATCCCACCGAGGCCTTCCAGTCCGATCCGGCCGTGGACTGGACCTCGGACGGCACCGCCTGGGCGACCACGATCAGCGTCTTCACGTCGCCGTTCCGCCTCTTCCTGCACTCCTACAAGTCGACCGACGGCGGCGCCTCCTGGAAGATGGACGCCACGATCTCCAGCTCCGACCAGAGCTCGGCCGACAAGCAGATCATGTGGACGGATCACAGCGAGCAGTCCCCCTTCAAGGACAACATCTACGTCATCTGGCATGACGGCCGGGCGGTGTTCGTGAGCCATCACACGCCGGGCGGCGGGTGGTCCGATCCGCTCCGGGTCAGCGGCGGCGAGACGATCGGCACCGGCATCGGCAGCGACATCAAGGCCGACGGCCTGGGCCGCGTCTTCGCTTTCTGGCCGGACACCGGCAGCCGCAAGATCTATGTCGCCACGTCGACCGACGGCGGGCAGTCGTTCGCCGCGCCGAAGGCGGTCAGCCCGACCTTCCAGTCGTTCCAGACCATCCTCCCGGCCCAGGCCAGCCGCGGGGCGCTGCTCTACACCACCGCCGGCGTCCAGCTCAACGGCAAGAGCACCAACGTCTACGTCGCCTGGGCCGACCTCTCGGGCGCCAAGGGGTGCAGCACGCCGGCCGACGATCCGCAGGACAACGTCAATTCCACCTGCAAGGCGCGCATCTGGTTCTCCCGCTCGGTCGACGGCGGCACCAAGTGGACCAAGGCCAAGGCCATCAACAATCCGTCGACCAAGAACGACCAGTTCAACCCGTGGCTGGCGGTCGACGAGTCGACGGGCCTGATCGGGCTTATGTACTACGACTCGGTCGGCGGGGCGCGGACGAGCGTCAACGTCTTCTTCCAGGCGTCCGCCAACGGCGGCACCACCTGGAGCTCCCCCGTGCGAGTCTCCTCGGCGTCGAGCGACGACCAGGACTTCAACGATCCCAACCAGTTCGGCGACTACAACTCCCTGTCGGCCGCCGCGGGCACGTTCTTGCCCTCGTGGACGGACCGCCGCGATCCCAACGGCAAGGAGGAGATCTGGACGTCGCCGATCACCATCCAGGCCAAGGAATGTCGGCTGCCGGTCCAGGAGAGCTCGAAGCTGGAGATCTTCCTGGATGGCCTGAGCGTGAATTCCTGCCTGCCGTAGCGCCTCACCCCCGCCCCCTCTCCACACCGGTGGAGAGGGGGCGTCATTCACTCCGCAGCCGCGCGAGAAGGGCGCGGACCTCCCCCTCGGCGCGTTCCGCCAAGGCGGCCCGGTCCGCGCGGTCGAGCCCGGCGGTGGAGATCGGCTCGCCGAAGAGGACCCGGATGCGGCCCGGACGAGGGTGCCACCCTTCCGGCGGCAGGGCGCGTCCGGCGCCTTCGATCGCCACCGGCACGACGGGCACGCCGGCCTCGATCGCGGCGGCGAAGGTGGCGGTCTTGAAGGCATGGACCTGAAGGTCGCGCGAGCGGGTCCCTTCCGGAAACGAGACCACGCTCCACCCCTGCCGCAGGCGTTCCGTCGCCTGCCCCACGCTGCGGGCGGAATCCTGCCGGTGGCTGCGATCGATGAACACCATCCCCATGGCGCCGATGTAGCGGCCCATGAAGGGGACGCGCGCCAGCTCCCGCTTGGCCACGAACAGCACCGGCCGGCGGAGGGCCACGAACAGGGCCGGGACGTCCAGCCAGGACTGGTGGTTGGCGACGAAGAAGCAGGGCCCGCCGCCGGCGAAGCGCTCACTCCCTTCCACCTCGAGCCGGGTGATCGCCGCCCAGAGGATGCCGGGAGACCAGACCCGCCGGGCGAAGGCGAGCCCCACCCGCCGGTCCCGTGCCACCAGCGAGGAGAGCAGGGCGATCGGGATCCACAGCGCGCTCCAGACCACGGTGAACAGGGCCTGCGAGGCGTTGATCAGGGGCCAGAGGAGGCGCATGAGGATGGCGATTACACCATCAAGACCTCGGCCGGTCGCCCGGCCGGAACGGCCACCACCTCGAACCGCGGCGGCTCCAGGATGTGGCGCTTGACGGCGCATTGGTCGGTGGCCCGGACGATAGCATCCTGGTACTTCTCCGGGAAGGCCGGCGGAAGCTGGATCTCCAGCCGCACCAGGGGGGCACGGACGCCGTGGGGGTCCTTCTTCATCTCGAGCGTCAGGCCGAGGCCGGTGGCGTCGATCCCCCGCTGCTGGCAGAAGCGGAAGGCATAGAGGCCCGCGCAGGTGCCGAGCGAGGCGAGGAACAGCTCGAACGGCTCGGGGCCGGTCTCGGCGCCCCCGTGTTCCACGCGCTGGTCGGTATGGACGGTGAAGCCGCGGAAACGGGCATCCACGGCGACGCCGCCGGGGAAGGTGATCTGCATCATGCTCATGGTCGTCTCCTTCAGGCGCAAGGTAGCGCGGATCGCGGCGGGGCGCGCCGTCCGGAGGGAGGGGTGGGGCTGCCTGGTGGGGTAGGGAGGGATCGGTACGGTTTTTGGTTGAGCTGTAAACTGGGACTGCCTTGGAGATCCATCTTGAAGATCAAAGTCGTAGTGCATGAAGCAGAGGAGGGGGGATACTGGGCGGAGATTCCGGCTATCCCGGGCTGTTCCACGCAGGGAGAGACGTTCGAAGATCTCCTGCACAACCTTTACGAGGCGGTCGAGGGGTGTCTCTCGGTCGATCTGGAGGAGGCTTAATTCTTTTTTGTCAGCTTCGGCGTCCTCGGAGCGTTGGCCCTCATCACCCCGACCCTCTTCTCCCGGCCTCCCCCCCGTCCGCGGGGAGAAGAGGGAGACATCAAGACGAAGAGCCTGTAGGGGCGGCCCTATGTGGCCGCCCTGGGTGGGCGGGAGCATAGGGCCGGAGTAGCCCCCCTCCCAGGGCGGCCACATAGGGCCGCCCCTACGGAAGAGGGTCGGGGTGATGAGGGCACAATGCTAAAGTCCTCTTCGCCATGCGAGCCATGCTCCTCCGCGCCCTTGGTGATCTCGAAGACAACCCCAATCCCCTGGAGATGGCCGGCCTGCCGGTGCCGGTCCCGAGGGAGGGGGAGGTGAGGATACGGGTCTCCGTCTGCGGGGTCTGCCATACGGAGCTGGACGAGATCGAGGGTCGCACGCCGCCGCCGCGCCTGCCGGTGGTGCCGGGCCATCAGGCGGTGGGACGGGTGGACGCCGTGGGTCCGGGCGTGCGGGAGCTCCACGAGGGGGACCGGGTCGGGGTCCCCTGGATCTTCTCGGCGTGCGGCCGCTGCAAATACTGCCGGGAGGGGAGCGAGAACCTCTGCCCCTTCTTCGTGGCCACGGGGCGGGACGCCGACGGCGGCTATGCGGAATTCATGACCGTGCCGGCCCCCTTCGCCCATCCCATCCCCGAGGTCTTCCCGGACGTCGAGGCGGCCCCCCTGCTCTGCGCCGGAGCGATCGGCTACCGCTCGCTGATGCTGACGGAATTGGAAGACGGCGAGGCGCTGGGCCTCACCGGGTTCGGCGCCTCGGCCCATCTGGTCCTCAAGATGGCGCGGCACCGCTATCCCAACACCCGCGTCCACGTCTTCGCCCGCAGCGAGGGGGAGCGGTCGTTCGCGCGCGAGCTGGGCGCGGTCTGGGCCGGCGATTCCACGGAGGAGCCTCCCGAGAGGCTCGCGGCGGTCATCGACACCACCCCGGCCTGGCAGCCGGTCGTGGAGGCGATGCGGCACCTGGAGCCGGAGGGGCGGCTGGTGATCAACGCCATCCGCAAGGAGGAGCGGGACAAGAGCGCTCTTCTGGCCCTCGACTACCCCCGCGATCTCTGGCTGGAGAAGGAGATCAAGAGCGTCGCCAACGTGGCCCGCAGCGACGTGCGGGATTTCCTGGCGCTGGCGGCCGAGATCCCGATCCATCCGGAGGTCCAGGAGTACCCGCTGGAGTCGGCCAACCAGGCGCTGCGCGAGCTGAAAGAGCGGAAGATCCGGGGCGCCAAGGTGCTGAGGATCGCCGAGCCATGAAGCGCGAGATCGAGATCTACCACCTGGAGATGACCTCGCCGGCGGAGCTGCGGCCGTCCAAGGCGCCGGCCGCCTTCAGGGTGGAGCGGGCGTGCATTCCCGCCCCTGAGCTCAACCGCCTCCTCTACATCATTGTGGGCGGGGACTGGTACTGGATCGACCGTCTGGGCTGGAGCTACGAGCAGTGGCTCGCCTGGGTAGAGCGGCCGGAGCTGGAGACCTGGATCGGCTACCTCGAAGGGACGCCCGCCGGTTACTTCGAGCTGGAGCGCCAGCCTGGAGGGGACGTCGAGCTGGCGCTCTTCGGCCTCCTCCCCGGCTTCCTGGGCCAGGGGATCGGCGGCGCACTGCTCACCGCCGCCGTCGAGCGCGCCTGGGAGCGGGGGGGAAAGCGCGTAGGCGTGAACACCTGCTCGCTCGACGCTCCGGCGGCGTTGCGGAACTACGAGGCGCGGGGATTCCGGCGGTACAGGACGGAGACGGTCGAGAAGGATTTCCCCGCAGAGCCGCCGAGGGCGTAGGGTAGCGGTGCCCCGAGGGCACTGAAACCCTGAGCCCATCGCCGCTGGTGTATCATCTCCCCCGTCCGTAAACACCCCGACGTTCCGATGTCTCGCCCCCGGCGATCTCTCCGCCTTCTGGCCTGGACGGTCCTCGGCGGATCCCTGCTCGCCGCGAGCCCTTCTCTCCTGGCTCCCGGCCAGCCGCTGGAGAGCGCTCTGTCCCCCGGCGAGACCCACACCTACCGGGCCGAGCTGGCGGCGGGGCACGCGTGGCGGATCGCCGTCGAGCAGCGGGGGATCGACGTCGAGCTGGCCGCCCAGGGGCCGGACGGCCGGCGGACCGCCGTGGACGCGCCGTTCGACCGCCAGGGGACCGAGACGCTGGTAATCGCGCCGGCGGCCTCAGGGATCTTCGAGATCGCGGTGACCGCCCGCGAGCCGGCGGCCCCGGCCGGACGCTATGAGATCCGCCTCGACGAGCTGCCGCGCGCCAGCGAGCTCGACCGCCACCGCGCCGCCGCCGAGAGCGCGATGTCCAGGGCGGGGGAGCGCTACCGCGAGGGATCTCAAGGCCGGCGGCCGGCCCTGGCCGAATATCGGAAAGCCGTTGAGGAGTGGCGGGCCGGAGGGGACCGGCGGCAGGAGGCGCGGGCCCTCTACGCCGCGGCCGTGCTGGCCCGGCTGGTGGACGACACCCGCGAGGCGCTGAAGACGGGGGAGGAGGCGCTGCCGCTCTGGCAGGGGCTCGGCGACCGCCTCTGGGAGGGGGCCACCTGGAACGAGATCGGGCTCGACCGCTTGCGGCTCGGAGAGACGGCCGAGGCCCGGTCGGCGTTCGAGAAGGCGGCGACCCTGTGCCGCGAGGCCGGCGACCGCTACGGCGAAGGGGCGGCGCTGGCCAATCTGTGCGTCACCGATCTGGCCAGGGGGGAGCTGAAGGCGGGGCTCGCCTGCTACGAGCGGGCCCTCCCGGTGCTGCGCGAGGTGAAAGCCGAATCGCTGGCCGCCTCCGCGCTGATCAACGTCGGCCGGGTCTACGACATTTTCGGGGAGCCCGACGCGGCGCTCGCACGCTACCGCGAGGCCCGGGAGCGGATGCACGCCGTGGGCGACCGGACCGGGGAGGCGCAGACCCTCAACTTCATCGGCGTGCTCCACCAGGAGCTGGGGAACAGCCAGGAGGCCCTCGCCGACTTCGGGGCCGCGATGGACACCTTCCGCACCCTGGGCAACCGCCGCTGGCTGGCGTTCGGCCTGCACAACACGGGGGCGGTCTATCAGGGCCTGGGCGAGTGGACGCGCGCCGCCTCGGCCTATGAGGAGGCGCTGCGGCTGCGCCGCGAGATCGGTGAAAAAGCCGAGGAGGCGGCGACGCTCTCCAATCTCGGCCTGGTCTACGCCGCCCTGGGCAGGACCGGCGAGGCGTTGGAATGCCACCAGAAGGCCCTCGTCCTGCGCCGGGAGACCGGCGACCGCTGGGGTGAAGGGGTGGCGCTGACGCAGGCTGGCCGTGACGCTCTGGCGCTCGGGGACACCGCCGCGGCGCTCGCTCATTTCGATCACGCCATCGAGCTGCTCCAGGCCGCCGGCTCGCGCGCCGACGAGGCCGAGGCCCTGTGCAGCCGAGGGGAGGCCTTCCTGCAGACGAGAGCGCCCGTCAGGGCGCTGGAGAGCCTGCAGGAGGCGCTGCGGCTGTCGCAGGCCACCGGTCACCGGGCGACCGAGGCGCATGCGGAATACTGGCTCGCTCGCGCCGAGCGGGCTTCGGGGCACCTCGCCGCGGCGCGGACGCACGCCGGCGCGGCCCTGGAGATCCTGGAGACCCTGCGCACCCGGATCGGCGGCGCCGACCTGCGAGTCTCCTTCTCCGCCCTGCGGCATCAGGTGTACGAGCTCGATCTCGATCTGCTGATGGAGAGCCACCGCACCGAGCCCTCCGCCGGCTGGGACCGCGCGGCGCTGGAAACCGCCGAGCGCGCCCGCGCCCGCACCCTGGTCGAGCTGTTGAATGAGGCCGGCGTCGACGTCCACCAGGGGGTGGATCCCGCCCTGTTGGAGCGCCGCGTCTCCCTGCTGCGCCGTCTGAGCGCTAAGACCGAGCGGGCCCTGCGGGAGCATCCCAAAGGCGCGGACGAGCGCGCGGCGCTGGAGGAGGAGCGCCTGGCCGTGCTGCGCGACCTCGACGCCGTGGAAGCGGAGATCCGCGAGCGGAGCCCGGGCTTCGCCGCGCTCACCCAGCCGCAGCCGCTGAGCGCGGCCGGCATCCAGGCCCTGCTCGATCCGGACACGCTCCTCTTGAGCTACTCCCTGGGCGAGGAGCGCAGCTATCTCTGGGCCGTCTCCTCCGACCGCATCGAGAGCTTCGAGCTGCCCGGCCGCGGCCGCGTCGAGGAGCTCGCCCGCAAGGTCCACGAGGATCTGAGCCGCTTCGACGTCGAGGACCGGCGCCAAGAGGCGGACGACACGGCGGCGCTCGGCCGCCTGCTGCTGGGGCCCGTGGCCGGCCGCCTCCAGGGGAAGCGCCTGGTGGTGGTGCCGGACGGCGCCCTGGAGTACGTCCCCTTCGGCGCGCTCCCCTCCCCGGAGGGCCCGGAGGCCGCGCCGCTGATCGAGCGGCACGAGATCGCGGACCTTCCTTCGGCCTCGGCCCTGGCCGTGCAGCGCCGCCTGCTGGAGAGGCGCCCGCCGGCCGCGAAGCGGCTCGCCGTGATCGCCGATCCTGTCTTCGATCTCCGGGACCCGCGGGTGGCCGCGCGCGGGACTGTGCGTTCCGCCGTCCGATCCGGAGAGGGTGATCCCCCGGTCTTCGAGCGCCTGCCGGCCTCGCGCCAGGAGGCGGAGGCCATCGCGGCGCTGGTCCCCAGGGAGGAATCGATGCTGGCCCTGGGCTTCGACGCCGCCCTGCCGCGCGTGCTGGACGACCGGTTGAGCGGTTTCCGGGTCGTCCACTTCGCCACCCATGGGGTGATCGACGCCGAGCGGCCGGCCCTCTCGGGGCTGGCCCTGTCGATGGTGGACGCGGCGGGCCGCCCCCAGGAGGGGTTCCTCCACCTGCACGACGTCTACAACCTGAAGCTCGACGCCGACCTGGTGGTGCTGAGCGGCTGCCGCACGGCGCTCGGCAAGGAGGTGCGCGGCGAGGGGCTGATCGGCCTTACGCGGGGGTTTCAGTACGCCGGCGCGCCGCGGGTCCTGGCCAGCCTCTGGCGGGTGGAGGACCAGGCCACGGCGGCGCTGATGGCCCGCTTCTATCGCGCCCTCTGGATCGACAAGCTGCCGCCGGCTGCGGCCCTGCGCCAGGCCCAGCTCGGCCTGCGCGGGCAGCGGCGCTGGCGCGACCCGTACTTCTGGGCCGGGTTCGTCCTGGAAGGGGACTGGCGTTGACGGGGGATGCGACGGATCGCGTTCCCATCCCACTATTCTGATCGAAGGGAGGAGAGCATGACCATCAACAGCTTCATCGGAACCTGGTACATCCAATACAAGAGCGGCGCCCCGAACACCCCCTTGCAGAACGGCTGGGTCCTGAAGATCGGCACGGGAGAAAACGGGGCTGACGCGCCCTTCCTCTCCGCGGAGGGCGCGGTCTGCGTGGGCTTCGCCCTGATCGATCCGCAAGCTTCCTCGCAACCGGTCGTGATGTCCACGGAAGACCACGACGGCCACCAGGTGGCGGTGCTCCGTCTCACCGGCGAGCAGCTCCGCTGGACCGGGTATTACAATCAGCAGCCCGCCTACATCTACATCTCCGCCGCGGAGACGCTGACGCCGAACGGACCCTACATCAACCTGTTCGGCGCGACGACGTATGGCGATCCGGAGCAGGTCGCGGTCTGGGGGGGCAGCGCCACGCCGCCGCCGCCTCCTCAGCCCAAGAAGGACGGCGACGAGGGATGACGCCGGCCGCATGTTAGAATCCGCCCGCATCCAAGGCGGGGCATCGCGTCTGGCCATTCAAGAGAAGACCCCCGAGGGGCTGGAGGATCTGGTCGCGCGCGTCCGGGCGGGAGATCCCCGCGCGGAAGAGCGGATCGTCGAGCTCTACGGCCGTGGCGTGGCGGTCATCCTCGACCGCCACACCAACGGCCGCCCCGAGGCCGAGGACCTCTTCCAGGACACCTTCCGCCTCTGCCTGGAGAAGCTCCGCCGCGGGGAGCTGCGCGAGCCGGCCAAGCTGCCGGGCTTCCTGGCCCAGATCGCCCGCAGCCTGGCCATCGAGCACTACCGCAAGCTCGCCCGCCGCAAGACCGACGCGGACAGCGACGCCGTCCTCGACGCCGCGGCCTCCGGCGAGAGCCCGCTCGCGGGCCTCCTGGCGCGGGAAGACGCGGCGCTGGTCCGCCGAGTGCTCCAGGATCTGGCCAACGAGCGCGACCGCCAGATCCTCCTCCGCTTCTACATCGCCGAGGAGGACAAGGACCGCATCTCGGCCGACTACGGCCTCTCCAGCCTGCAATTCAACCGCGTCCTCCACCGCGCCCGGCAACGTTACAAGGAGCTGTTGACCGCGCGCCTGGGTGGGGACCGGATGGCCCAGGTGGCGGGTCAATTGGCTGGTGCGATAATTCTCCTCCTCATCACACTCTGGTGGAGAGAGCACCTGGGTGGAGGAGCCTGAACGTCATGGATCACGCCTACATCGAAAGCAACGGCCTGGTGGAGCTCTACCACCGGGGCCTGCTGCCGCCGGACGAGGAGGCGCGGTTCGAGGAGCACTTCGTCGATTGCCCCCAATGCACGGAGCAGCTCGAGCTGGCCCGCGGCTTCCAGCGGGGGCTCAAGGCGATGGCGGCCGAGGACGCGGCCCGGGCAGTGATGGGCGCCGGGCTCTTCGCCTGGCTGGCCCGGCGGGGCCGTCTGGCCCAGTGGGGGACGGCCCTCGCCGCGTTGCTGGTGGCGGCCGCCCTGCCGGCCCTCTGGCTGCTGGCGGGCGGGCGGAGCGAGCGGCGGGAGCAGGAGGCGCGCCTGGTGGCCGAGCGCCATACGCGGCAGGAGCTCGAGCACCGCCTCACTGAAAGCGAGAGCCGCCGGAGCGCCGAGCGCCGGGATCTCGAAGCGAAGCTGGCCCGGGCGAAGCCGCTGGAGGCTCCCCGCGGCCTCGCCGGCCCCCTGGTGAACACCCCCGTCTTCCTCCTCGCCGCCGTGCGGAGCAACGACGCCAGGCCGGTGACCATCGACCCCTCCCGCGCTGGCGACGCCCTGGCCCTCGCCGTGGACTTGGGCGAGGGCCTCCGCTTCGACACCTACCGCGCCACGATCACCAGAACGGGAGGCGGCAAGGTCTTCGAAAAAGCGGGCCTGAAGCCGAATGCCCTCGAAGCCCTGATGATCACCTTCCCCGCCACCTTCTTCGCGCCCGGCGACTACCGCCTGCGCGTGGAAGGGGAGAAGCCGGACGGCTCGGCGGTGGAGGTGGGTGGGTATGCGTTCCGGGTGGCGGGAAAGCGGTAGAGCACGGTTTTACATCCTTCACAAACACCTTACCTCCCTCTGAAGACTGATAGTTCGCGCCTTGCATAACTTGGAGCCCTCCGGACCGATAGCGGTCCGCGAGAGGCGGCGAGGGGAGGCGAGGCGTGCTGGAATTGACATCTGGTGGGACCCTGGGCTCTGCCCGATCCACCCGGCGCTCTCTGTCGGAGGCGTTCCCCCGCAGCGCGAGACGGTCCCTTCTCAAAGTCCCGCTCGCAGGGGTCACCGCCGGCACGCTCCTGGGCTTCTTCCTCTGGGCCGGCTTCGTGGCGGCCAACCGCTATCTGACCGACGGATATCCGCGGCTCGCCCTCTCGACCCTGCGCGGCTCCCTCGACCTCTACGCCCTGGGCGCGGTCTTCCTGTTCGTCCTGAGCGAGGTCACCTACCTCCTTCTGGGGCGCCGGTGGAGGAGGCCGCACGCCGCGAACGCGGCCCTCTGGATCCTGATCGCCACGGGAGCCGCCGTGGTGAGCCTGCGGCTCTCGCCGTGGACGCCCCGGTTCCATTCGGTGCGGGGGTCTCTCCTCTATGGCCCGGTGGCGCTCGCCGGGATCTGGCTGGCGTGGCTGGCCGCCCGCAACGAGAGGGCGGTACGGCGGGGGGTGGGGCTCGCCCGGCGTACCCTCGGCGGCGCCAGGCCGGCCGGGGCCGCCCTCCTCGTGCTGGCCGGGGTCAACGCCGCGGCAGCGGTCCTCGTCGACCGCGCGCCCCGGCCCCGGCTCAACGTCCTGCTGATCACCATCGACGCCCTGCGGGCCGATCACCTGGGGGTCTACGGCTATCCCCGGGCCACCTCGCCGAATATCGACCGGCTGGCGGGGCAGGGCGTCACCTTCCGGCGCGCGGTCTCGCAATGGCCCCTCACCAGCCCGAGCTTCGCGGCGATGATGTCGAGCACCTACGGCCACACCAACGGGCTCATGCGGACCACGGCCCAGCGCATGCCGGACCGCCCCCTCATGCTGGCCGAGCTGCTCAAGGCCGGCGGCTACAGCACCTGGGCGGCCGTGGGCAACGTGAACCTCGCCCGCGTCTTCAATTTCGATCAGGGTTTCGACACCTACCGCGAGCTCTGGCGCGCGGACGACGAGCTGAAGACCGAACGGACCACCGACGTCGGGCTCGACCTCCTGAAGCGGGCGTCCGCGGAGAAGCCGTTCTTCCTCTGGCTCCACTTCTTCGACCCCCATGCGCGCTACGTGCCGCCCAAGGCTTTCGATCAGATGTTCGTCGGCGACCGCGGCTTCGACGGCTCGTGGCGGGTGCCGCTGCATACGGACGGTACGGATCTCGGCGGGATCTCCAGCAAGGTGAGCCTGGGGAAGGAGGATCGCGTCGCCTACTACGTGGCGCAGTACGACGCCGAGATCCGCTACGTGGACGAGCAGGTGGGCCTCCTCCTCGAGGCGCTGGAGAGCCAAGGGCTCGCCGGCAATACGCTGGTCGTCCTCACCTCCGACCATGGAGAGAGCCTGGGAGATCACAACTATTTCTTCGAGCACGGGCGCTTCCCCTACGACGACTGCGTGCACGTGCCGCTGATCGTGCGCGTCCCCGGAGCGGCCCGGCCGGCCGGGACCGTGCGCTCTCCCGTGCAATCGATCGACATCGTCCCCACCATCCTCGACCTCGTGGGGCTGCCTCCCGACCCGCAGGCCGAGGGCAAGAGCCTCCAGCCGCTCCTGCGCGGCGAGCATCCCACCGGCGACCGCTGGGACTACGCCTTCACCGAATCGGGCTTCGCGCGCGATTATCAGCGCTCGATCACCAGCGAGCGCTACAAGCTCGTCTACGTGCCGGACGCTGGGAACCGCCGGATCATGGGCGGCCGCGAGCTGGAGCTCTACGATCTCGCGGCCGATCCGCACGAGACGAGAAATCTGATCGATGAGCGCCCCGAGGTGGCCGCCCTCCTGAAGCGGCAGCTCTGGCGCTGGATGGCCAGCGGCGGCACCGTCGCTCCCGCCCCCGCGGCGATGCGCGTCGAGGGGGAGGCCGGGGAGGAGCTCCAGTCCCTGGGCTACATCGAGTGAAGACCTCCCTGCGATAACCGCTCTCTCCGTCCCACTGTGGAGGTGTCGCACCCTTCACAACCTGTTCGGAGGAGAGAGCCATGCTCAGACGATTGTTCGCTGTCCTCTTGCTGCTCGCGGCCCCGGTGACGGCCG
>QHVW01000137.1 GCA_003223675.1 Acidobacteriota bacterium | reverse complement strand
GCGGAGCTCCTCGCCATGGCTCCCTGGGAGATCGCGGCGCCGGAGCTGCGGCCGATGCTCCGCGAGCGGGTCCAGGCCCGCCTGCGCGGCGACGCCGGGGTGCCGAACCGGTTCGAGGTGAGCATCCTCACCAAGGACGGGCGGGAGCGCTGGTTCGACGTCACCTCGGCCACCATCGCGCTCGGCAACGGCGAGCCGGTGGCGCTCCAGACCGCCGTCGACGTCACCGACCGCAAGCTGGGAGAGGAGCGGCTGCGGGCCATCGTGGAGGGGACCTCCTCCACCACCGGCACCGACTTCCTGCGCTCCCTGGTCCGCCACCTCGCCGGCGCCCTCGGCATGGAGCACGCCTTCGTCTCCGAGGTGATCAACGAGGAGGCGTCCCGCGTCCGCCTGCTCGCCCTCTGGGAGATCGACGACTACAAACCGGGGTTCGAGTACGACCTCAAGGGCACTCCCTGCGAGCGGGTGGTGGGTCGCGAGATCTGCTTCCTCCCCGCGGGCGCCTGGAAGCTCTTCCCGGAGGACCGCTGGCTGGTCGAGACCCGCATCGAGAGCTACATCGCCGTGCCCCTGTTCGACCGCGCCAACCGGCCGCTGGGCCACATGGCGGTGTTGAGCACCTCGCCGGTGGGAGAGGAGGTGCCGGCGCTGTCGATCCTCAAGATCTTCGCCGCCCGCGCCGCCGCCGAGATCGAGCGCAAGCTCACCGAGGAGGCGCTGGCCCAGGAGAAAGAGCTGGCGCAGGTGACCCTCGCCTCGATCGGCGATGGGGTCGTCCGCACCGACGCGGCGGGCGTCGTCGACTATCTCAACCCGGTGGCCGAGCGGCTGACCGGCTGGAGCGCCGAGGAGGCCTGCGGCCAGCCGGTGACGCGCATCTTCCAGGTGGTGGACGAGGGGACGGGCAAGCCCCTCCCCAACGCCGTCGAGCGCTGCCTGGCCGAGGGGCGGGTCATCGAGCACTCCGGCTACTCGATGCTGGTGCGGCGCGACGGCCGGGAGTTCGCCATCCGCGACTCGGTGGCGCCCATCCAGGACCGCCAGGGGCGCACCACCGGCAGCGTCCTGGTGTTCAAGGACGTCACCCAGATCCGCGGCATGGAGCGCGAGATGATCTACCTCGCGCGCCACGACCCCCTGACCGGCCTGATCAACCGGCGAGAGCTCGAGAAGCGCCTCCAGCACAGCCTCGACACCGCCGCCGAGGACGGCCGCGAGCACGCCTTCTTCTACCTCGACCTCGACGAGTTCAAGGTGGTCAACGACACCTGCGGCCACCTGGCGGGGGACGAGCTGCTCAAGCAGGTGACCCTGCTCCTGCGCTCCCTGCTGCGCAAGACCGACACCTTGGCCCGCCTGGGGGGGGACGAGTTCGGCGTGCTGCTGGAGGACGCCAGCCTGACGGATGCCCGCGAGCTCGGCGAGCGGCTGCTCACCGCCGTGCGCCAGTACCGCTTCGGCTGGCAGGAGCGGATCTTCGAGGTCGGCGTCTCGATCGGCCTGGTGCCGATCACCGCCGACAGCGGCGACATGGCGCGGGTGCTCTCCGCCGCCGACGCCGCCTGCTACGTGGCCAAGGAGAGCGGCCGCAGCCGGATGCACGAGTACCAGCCGGACGACAGCGCGCTCGCCGAGCGCTACGGCGAGATGCAGTGGATCTACCGCATCCACAAGGCCTTCGCCGAGCACCGCTTCTGCCTCTACCGGCAGAGCATCCATCCCCTCCAGGGGGACGGCACGGAGCCCCCGCTCTGCGAGATCTTCATCCGCATGGTCGACGAGGACGGCCGCATCGCCTCGCCGGCGGCGTTCATCCCGGCCGCCGAGCGCTATCACCTGATCGCCTCGATCGACCGCTGGGTGGTCCACGCCGCCTTCGTCACCCTGGCCTGCGGCACCCTCTCGCACGGCGACACCACCCGTTTCGCCATCAACCTCTCGGGGCAGTCGGTGGGGGACGACGCCTTCCTCGACTACGTCCTGGCCGAGATCGAGGCGACCGGCATCGCCCCGGAGCGCATCTTCTTCGAGATCACTGAGACCGCCGCGGTGGGCAACCTCGCCAAGGCGACCCACTTCATCCGGGTCTTGAAGGAGCTCGGCTTCCGCTTCGTGCTCGACGACTTCGGCAGCGGGCTCTCCTCCTTCGCCTACCTCAAGAACCTCCAGGTGGACTTCCTGAAGATCGACGGCACCTTCGTGCGCGACATGATGGGGAGCTCGGTGCAGCGGGCCCTGGTGGAGTCGATCCACCAGATCGGCAAGGTGATGGGCATCCGCACCATCGCCGAATCGGTCGAGGACCGGCCCACCCTGGACATCCTGCGGCAGATCGGCGTCAATTACGCGCAAGGGTACGGCCTGTCGCTCCCGGAGCCTTTGATTTAGCGACTTTACAAGGCGGCGAGGGAAGTTTTTCCACAAATCCGGGTAGAATCCAGGATTCAGCGCGAGCTTTGCCGGGCGCGCTTTTTGCTTCGTTGGGAGGGGTCCCGGAAAGAACCTGGTAATGCTGGCCCCTTTGAGCTCCTTCCCTGAAGACGACGATCCGCTCGCGAAGCGGGAGGCATTGGTGTCGGCGTTCGACGGCGACGCGCGGCTCCCCCTGGCGCGGGCCTTCGACGGCGACTCCACGCTGGACGTCCGGCTGCGGCTGCTCATCGAGCCGGTGCCCGCCATCGTCTGGACGACCGACCGCAACCTGCGGTTCACCTCGGGGCTGGGGGGCGGGAGCGCCTCCTTCGGCCTGCGGGCCAAGCCGGGCACCAGCCTCTTCGACCACTATGGGGACCGCCACCCCGACGCCATCCGGGCCCATCAGCTCGCGCTGGGCGGCGAGTCGGTGAGCTTCGAGCAGTCCTGGGAGGGGCGCCCCTTCCAGACCCGCGTCGAGCCGTTGCGCGGCGAGGCCGGCGAGATCACCGGCTGCGTCGGCATCGCGGTGGACATCACCGAGCGCAAGCGCGCCGAGGAGGCCCTCTACCGCGAGACGGAGCGGGCCCAGGTCACCCTGGCCTCGATCGGCGACGGCGTCATCCGCACCGATCCGCAGGGGAAGATCGACTACCTGAACCCGGTCGCCGAGCGGCTGACGGGGTGGAAGACCGAGGACGCCATCGACTGCTCCGTGCTGGAGGTCTTCCAGGTGATCGACGAGATCACCCGCAAGCCGCTGGCCGATCCGGTGGCGCGCTGCCTGAGCGAGGGGAAGGTGGTCGAGTCCCCCGGCCACGCCGTGCTGATCAGCCGGGAGGGGAAGGAATACTCGGTGCGCGACTCCGCGGCGCCGATCTACGACCGCTCGGGCGCCGCGCTCGGCGTCGTCCTGGTGTTCAAGGACGTGACCCAGCTCCGCGGCCTGGAGCGCGAGATGATCTACCTCGCGAGCCACGACCCCCTCACCGGCCTGATCAACCGCCGGGAGCTCGAGGCCCGCCTGAAGCGCGCCATCCGGGGGGCCCGCGCCGAGCAGCGCCGGCACGTGCTGCTCTATCTGGACCTCGACGAGTTCAAGGTGGTCAACGACACCTGCGGCCATCTGGTGGGCGACGAGATGCTCAAGCAGATCACCGCCCTGCTGCGCTCGCGGGTGCGGCGGAGCGACGTCCTGGCCCGCCTGGGCGGGGACGAGTTCGGCGTCCTGCTGGAGGACTGCCCGCTCGACCAGGCCCGCCAGATCGCCGAGGAGATGCGGCGCACGGTCAAGGAGTTCCGCTTCTGCTGGCGCGACCAGATCTTCGAGGTGGGAGTCTCGATCGGCCTGGTGCCGATCGACGCCGACAGCAGCGACCTGGCCCAGGTGATGAGCGCCGCCGACGCCGCCTGCTACGTGGCCAAGGACAACGGGCGCAACCGGGTCCACGAGTACGAGCGCGACGACACCCTGGTGGCCGAGCGCTACGGCGAGATGCAGTGGGTCCACCGCATCCACCGCTCCTTCGAGGACAAGCGCTTCCGCCTCTTCTACCAGCTCATCCAGCCGCTGGGCGGCGAGGGGAGCTCGCGCGACCTCCTGTGCGAGGTCCTCATCCGCATGCTCGACACCAACGGCAAGGTGATCGAGCCCTCGGCCTTCATCGCGGCGGCGGAGCGCTACCACCTGATCGGCTCGCTCGACCGCTGGGTGGTGAAGACCGCCTTCGCCGCCCTCGCCGAGGCGCAGCGGCGGGAGTGGTCGCGGCCGGTGCTCTTCGCCATCAACCTCTCCGGCCAGTCGCTGGGCGAGGAGAGCTTCCTCGCCTACGTGGTCGAGGAGCTGGAGAAGAGCCAGGTCGACTCGCGGCGCATCTGCTTCGAGATCACCGAGACGGCGGCGATCAGCAAGCTCGACAGCGCCATCCGCTTCATCACGCTGCTCAAGAGCAAGGGGTGCCGCTTCGTCCTCGACGACTTCGGCAGCGGCCTCTCCTCCTTCGCCTACCTGCGCGACCTCCAGGTGGACTTCCTGAAGATCGACGGCGAGTTCGTGCAGAACATG
>QHVW01001030.1 GCA_003223675.1 Acidobacteriota bacterium | reverse complement strand
CTTGCCTTATCCGGACCGTCTTGAGGAAGAGCTATCTATCGCCAGGAATTGATGTTGCCGATGGTAATGAGCGTATAAGCGCCGCGAGAATCGCAGGGTTGAGGATGCTTATACGTGCCGATATGCACGTCCGGCCGCCGAGACGGCCCCGCCGATGTGGCGTCGAATGAGAGAGTTGCCGCCAACGAAGACCGGACGGCGAGAGTCTTCTACGCTTCCAAATGAACGGATAAGGTGGAGCGGACAATCGGGCCGGCAGGGCGCCGGAGCCGCAGAGGCTCCGGCACAGGCCGCAGGCGAAGCCGGCAGCTCCCTCAGCCCTGCCAACTGAGCTACAGCAGGTCCAGTTGACGTCCTTCACCCGCAGGCGCAGGGCCTCCGCCAGGCGCATGCCCGTGCGGCCGGCGAGTTTCTTCGAACGCGGTCCAACCCTGAAGAGCGAAGGAGAAAGCGACGCCGGCGTCGCTTCTCTGCTCCGCATCGCCAAGACCCTCTCACGCCGGCTAGGGAGCTACGTCAGATAGGGGAAAATCGAGTTGGAGCAAGGGCCCGACGCTTTGAAGAGCGATACGACGTCTCGCTGTACGCATCTCCAGGCCGTCCTCTCGCAGTTCGGATCGCCGTAGCTTTGTCCAGACGGACGTTTCGATTTCCAACCCGCCGTACCGGTCCGGCGGCTCATCCCATCGCGATTCAGGCCGTCCTGGCGCAATCCAGGCCATCCTGACGAGACGGCGTTCCAGATCGGGATACGCCGAGTTGCCGTGCCGGTCTCCAGATCGTTATCGCGGGAATCCAGGCCGGCGGATCGGCATCCAGAGCGCCGTAGGGATCTTCAGACCGACGTCTCGAGACGGCGTTCCGGAACCGCGCGCGACAGTCCGCCGTAGCCATCGCTGGAACGTCGCATCGCCATCCAGCCCGTCCTCTCGGCGCGGTGAGACGCCGGACCGATCCTCAAGACGCCGGATCGATATTCAAAACGTTGGGGCGGGAGGTCAGGACGGAAAAGGAAAGGGCGTGCCGAAGCACGCCCCAGGGAAACGATGGAAGGAAAGAACGGAGCTACTCGGCGGCCTTGTCCTGCGAATTGGCGTGCGGCGGCGTGGCGGGCGGCGCGGGGGTTTGCGGCTGCGGCTTCTGCTCCTCCGGCGCCTTCGCCGTCCGGTTCCGGCCCCGGAACGGCCGCAGACCGAACTCGGCGAGCTTCTCCGACCGGATGCCGTAGTGCTGCTTCACCGCCGACCGCAGCAGGTTCGCCAGCCGCTCCCCTTCGATGACCGTCGACTTGAGCGTCCGCGACGCGCTCTGCTTGGCCGCCCTCTGGGCCGCCTGCGCGGCCGCCATCTGGCGGGCCTGCTCCGTGACGTCGTCCAACCGCTTCCGCAAACCCTCCAGATGCGCAAGATCGGCTGCATTCACGGTCAGCCGCTCCTGGAGGGAATCCCAACTCTCGATCTTCCCCTTGTACGTCGACTCGGTGCTCATGATCCTTCTCCTCGGGCTCTTCCGGCCCTCCTTTCTCCGGCGTCTCAAGTGACCCCGAAGCCCTGCTGCCCTGGATAGTAATGCATGTACGTGCGCATGTCAATAGTCATTCCGCGAGCGTCTTGGCAGACTTGCGCAAGAACCGACCAGCCTCCGCCCAAGCCGGCCACATAGGGCCGCCCCTACAGAGTCCCTCATTTTCCGGGGTGCCGATCGTGTATGCTTCCCTCGCTACGGCTTCTCCCGGATCGATCCATGCCCGTCTCGGCGCTCAATTCCCAGGTGGTCTACGACGCCCTCAAGGCGAACGGGATCCGGCTGCTCTCGGTGCTTCCCGAGACGTGGCTCGTGCATCTGGTGAGCCTGGCGGAGGAGGACCGCATCAACGGCATCGTCTCCCTCGCCCAGCTCTACCGCATCCCCCTGGTCATGCTGGTCAGCCACCGCGGCGGGTTCGGCGAGGAGCACCCCTGGCAGACGGAGGGGGGCGGCGTCACCGAGCACGTCCTGGACGCCCTGCGCATCCAATACATGATGCTCGACGAGCCGGGGCAGGTGGCCACGCGCGTGCGCCAGGCTATGGCGCTGGCCGAGGCGAGCTTGCGGCCCGTGGCCCTGCTGCTCTGCCGCGGCCTGATGTGGGAAGACTGAGGGGAAAGACGAATGCTCCGCGTCGACGCCCTGCGCGCCATCTACCCTGAATTGTCGCGGTGCATCGTGGTCACCAACATGGGGGCCGCGCCGGCCGAGCTGTTCTCGCTCGGGCACCAGCCCGGCTTCTTCTATCTCTGGCACTCGATGGGCCTGGCCTCCTCGGTGGGATTGGGGATCGCCCTGAGCCGCCCCGAGCTGCAGGTCGTGGTGGTGGACGGCGACGGCTCGCTGCTGATGAACCTCGGGAGCCTCACCACGATGGCCCGCTACCGCCCGGCCAACCTGATTCATCTGGTGTTCGACAACGAGGTCCTGCTCTCCGTGGGCCGCAGCTTCACCACCGCGACCGCCACGGGATCGGATCTCGCCGCCATCGCCGCCGCCTCGGGGGTGCCCCGCACCGGCACCTGCCGCACCGAGGATGAGCTGCGCCAGGCCTTCACGGACGCCCTCGCCGCCAGGGAGCTGGCCTGCCTGGTGGCCAAGGTGGAGCCGCAGGGACCGCCGAGCTATTTCATCGATCTCCACTACATGGAGAGCCGTTTCCAGTTTGAACGCCATTTGCGCCGGCTCGCCGAAACGGGGAGCGCGGCCCAACGAGAAGGAGACCACGATTGAGCATCCTTCAGCAGCTCGTAGCCGAGCTCGACGCCGGCCGCGTCCGCGTCGTCGACCTCACGCAGCCCCTGGGACCGGAGACGCCGGTGATCGGTCTGCCGCCCCAATTCGCCTCCTCGCCGGGGGTGACGATCGAGGTGATCTCCAAGTACGACGACAAGGGTCCGGGCTGGTATTGGAACACCCTTCATCTCGGCGAGCACACGGGCACGCACTTCGACGCGCCGGTCCACTGGATCACCGGCAAGGATCTGCCGGACAACGCCTGCGACACCATCCCGGCCCGGCGTTTCGTGGGCCCGGCCTGCGTGATCAACGTGACGGCCGAGGTGGCGGCGAATCTGGATTTCCTCCTCACCCGCGAGGGCCTGCTCGCCTGGGAGGACCGGCACGGCCGCATCCCCAAGGGCGCCTGGGTGCTGCTGCGCACGGGCTGGAGCCGGCGCACCGGCGCGCAGGATTTTCTGAACGTGAGTCCTGACGGCCCGCACAGCCCCGGCTTCCATAAGGAGGCCACCCTGTTCCTGATCCACGAGCGGGACATTCTTGGCGTGGGAGTGGAGACCGTGGGCA
>QHVW01000136.1 GCA_003223675.1 Acidobacteriota bacterium | reverse complement strand
AAGGCGGCGCCCACCCCCTCGACGGCCAGGCGGTCGGCATAGGCCTGGACCAGCTCGGGGGTGACCTTGGAATCGTCCCAGAAGGAGCGCAGGAGCGCCTTGCGGATGGCCCCCGGGCGCAGGGCCACGGTGCGGGCGTAGAGGGCGTCCAGGGGGCGCAGCGCGGCGGCGCGGCTGCGCCGGTCGTTCGCATAAGTGGGCGCGGAACTGTCCACCAGCACCATGGAGCGGAACCGCTCGGGGTGGCGCGCGGCGAGGTACAGGGTGATGCCGCCGCCGTAGGAGTGGCCGACGATGTGGGCGCGCGCGATCCCCAGCGCGTCCAGGGTGTCCAGCACGAGCTTCGCCTGCCCTTCCCGGGTGTAGCTCTCCCGCGATCGCGGCCGCTGGGTGTAGCCGAAGCCGTTGAGGTCGATCGCCACCACGCGGTGGCCTTGCGCGAGCGCCGGGATCACCTGGCGCCAGGAGTAGGCCGAGGCGCCGAAGCCGTGCAGCAGCACCACCGGCTCGCCCTCCCCCACCTGCTCGGCGTGCACGAGCTGGCCGCCGACGCGCACGAAGTCGCCGGCCGGAGCCGCACGGCGGATCTCGTCGAAGGAGCGGAGAGCGACGCAGCCGAGGAGCAGGAGGGCGAGCAGGGTGAGCGCGGCGAGACGCATGGGCGGGGATCTTATACCCGCGGGTGAGCCGCCCCCCGGTCCGCGGCGTGCATGCGAAACCTCGTATGAAATATTCGAGCATTGCCTTGCCGTTCATCCTGTCCCTCGCGCTCTCCGCTCCGCTCGCCGCCGCCGAGCCGGGGTGGACCTTCCAGGCCTCGTTCGGCGGCGCCCAGAGCCTGCGATCGCGCCTGACCATCCGCCAGGACGGCTTCCAGGATCTCCGGCTCAACGCCCATTGGGAGACGAAGCCGTTCACCGAGCCCATCTACTACTCGGCCCGGCTCGGCCGCTGGAGCCGCCGCGGCGGGTGGGAGCTGGAGCTCATTCACCACAAGCTCTACCTGCAGAACCGGCCCCCCGAAGTGGAGCACCTGGAGGTCTCGCACGGCTACAACCTGGTCACCGTCAACCGCGGCTGGGATCTGGGGCCCGTCCTGCTGCGGGCCGGCGCCGGCCCGGTGGTGGCGCACGTCGAGGGGGCGGTCCGCGGGCGCCGCATCGACACCGGCGGGTACAAGGTGACGGGCCCCGCGCTCCAGGTGGGGGTGGAGAAGCGGCTCACGCTGCGCGAGCGGTGGCTGCTGGGGATCGAGGGGAAGATCTCCGCCGCCCGGGCCGTGATCCCGGTCCCGGGCGGCGAGCTGGACGCCCCCAATTACGCGGGGCACCTGCTGGTGAATCTGGGCTACCGGTGGGGAGGGTAAGGCCTACCCGGCCATGCCCTTCCAGTCTTCGCGCCGCTCCTCGTCGTCCGTCTTCTTCTTCTCCTGGCGGGTGGCCTTGACCTGGCCCATCCGCCGGGAGAGGGCGCTGGCGCGCTCCAGCGACTGGGCGGCCTTGCCGTACTCGCCGAGGTCGCAGAGGAGCTTGACGAGACCGCCGAGCAGGCCGGCCTCCTCCAGGAGATCGCCGGTCCCCATCTCCAGGTTGATGCGCGCTTGGCTGAACGCCAGGCGCGCCCCGGCGAGGTCGCCGGCGCGCCTGCGGGCGTCGCCCAGGGAGGCGAGCGCGGCGGTCTTGAAGTCCGCGACGCGCTCCTCGCCGTAGACCTCCAGGTCGAGCCGCTCGGCCACGGCGAGGGCCAGCTCGGCCAGCCCCACGGACGCCGCGGCGCTCGTCTCCACGTGCTCGCGGCTCTTCTCCAGCAGCAGGTCGAACAGCCCCCAGTGGTGCAGGCGCTCGTCGTTGCGCGCCACGATCAGCCGGCGGGTCTGCGGATGCCCCTCGAGAGTGCCCCACTGGACGACCGCGAGCTGGCGCTCGCGCTGGATCCGCTCGTGGGCCTCGTCGAGATGGCGCTCGGTCCTGCGGAAAGCCTCGTCATAACGGACGGCTTCCTGCCGTCCGTCGAGGCCGGATCGTTCGGTTTGGTCCTGGGAAGGGCGCCGGAGCGAGCCGGCGAGCAGCCGGCGCACGACCTCGCGGTTTTCGTCCCTGGAGAGCTCCGTCTTAAGGAAGCGCTCCCTTCCCCCCTCAAAATGATGGTCCTCCACGCTCATCCTCCTGCAGCAGATCAGCACATCGCCTTCAAAGAATAAGTTGCCGCAGAGAGCAGAAAGGGGACAAGAAAGTAGAGACAATTTTTGACCTCCTAGGAACCGGTTCCAAAACCCGCTCTTTTTGTCACCTTTCTTCGACTGACAGTGTCACCCCCGGCTCCTATCCTCGCCTTCGTTCTGGAGGCACGCCGATGTCGATCGTTCTCGAAGACCTGACCAAGCGGTATGGGGGGCACCCGGTGGTGAGCTCGGTGTCGCTGGAGGTGGGCGACGGCGAGCTGTTCGTGCTGCTGGGCTCCTCCGGGAGCGGCAAGAGCACGCTGCTGCGCATGATCGCCGGCCTCTCGGAGGTGGACGCCGGCCGGGTGACGCTGCGCGGCCGGGACGTCACCGACCTGCCGCCGGCCGCGCGCGGGGTCGGCTTCGTCTTCCAGAGTTACGCCCTGTTCCGCGGCATGCCGGTGGCCGAGAACGTCGAATTCGCCCTGGCCGTGCGCGGCGTGCCCGCGGCGCGGCGGCGCCGCCGGCGCGACGAGCTGCTGGAGCTGGTGGGCCTCTCGGGGCTGGGCGGCCGCATGCCGCGCCAGCTCTCCGGCGGCCAGCAGCAGCGGGTGGCCCTGGCGCGGGCGCTCGCCCACCAGCCCGAGGTGCTGCTGCTCGACGAGCCGTTCGGCGCCCTCGACGCCAAGGTGCGGCTGGAGCTGCGGCGCACCATCCGGGAGATCCAGCGCGAGCTGGGGATCACCACCCTCTTCGTCACCCACGACCAGGAGGAGGCGTTCGAGCTGGCCGACCGGCTGGCGGTGCTGAGCTTCGGCCGCCTGCTGGAGGTGGGGCCGCCGGACGAGCTCTACTTACGTCCGGAGACCGAATTCGTCGCCACCTTCCTCGGCACCGCCAACCTGATGGTGGGGGAGGCCACGCCCGAGGGGGTGCGGCTGGGCCCGGTCCAGCTCCCCTTGAGCACCCGGGCGGAGGCCGGCACCCGGCGGGTGCAGGTGCTCTTCCGTCCCGAGGACGTGGCCGTGCGCGATTCGGCGGAGGGGCTCGCCTGCCCTCTGCTCGGCCGGGCGGTGGTGGAGCAGCGCTCGTTCGTCGGCTCCTTCGAGCGCTTGCGGCTCCGCCTGCCGCCGATCCCCGGCGTGCGGGCGATCGCGCCGCCGGTCCCCTTCGGCCAGGACGAGATCTGGGTCGAGGCCACCCGTTCGCAGGACCTGGCGCGCCGCTTCCCGCTCCGCCCGGGGGATTCGACCTTCGTGGGCGTGCAGCGGGTGCACGCGCTGGTGCACCCCGGCCTGCGCTTCCTCCTGCTCACCCGCTTTGGGGAAGAAACGTCGGCCCGCTCGCGCTCTGCCCTGGCCCTGGGCGGCGAGCTGGCCCGCCGGGCCCACGCCCGCGTCGCCGTGCTCGGCCCCGCCGCCCCGGACGGCTCCGGCGACCGCGCGCTCCAGGAGGCGCGGGAGGCGCTCGGCGGCGGCCTCGCGGCGCTGGAGACCCGCCTGACCGCGGAGCCGCCGGCCGAGGCGGTCGCCGAGGAGGTCTCCCGCCGTCCCTGCGACCTGGTGATCCTCTCCCTGCCGCCCAGGGACGGCGTCGAGATGGCCGAGGAGGTGCTCGCGGCCGGCCAGCACCATCTGCTGTTGGCGCCCGTCGAAGGCGGGACGTCTGGTAACGGGGTCCAGCCGCCGGCGCGGCTGCTCATCTGCGTGGCCGTGGGAGAGCCCGGCAAGGAGGACGTCTCCTTCTCCGGCCGCCTGGCCCGCCATCTGGGCGCCGAGGTGACGATCCTCACCGTGCTGCCCGAGAGGACCCGCGATCCCCAGGAGGAGGAGCAGGCCGCGCGCTTCCTCGACCGCAGCGCCCGCACCCTCCGCCGCCTCGGCGTGCCGGTGGACACCCGCATCCGCAAAGGCGGCGTGCGCGAGGAGATCCTCGCCCAGATCGCCGAGGGCAAGCACGACCTGCTGGTGCTGGGCGCGCCGCTGCCGGGTCGGGACGGCCGGATCGGGCTCGGCGGCTTCGTGGGCAAATTGCTGCCCGAGACCTCGCGGCTCCCCGTGCTCATCGTGCGCTCGCCGGAGGCCGTGTCGTGAGGAGAGCTCACTTGGAGACATCGATGAAAAACCTTGCAATTCCGCTCTGCCTGGGGCTGCTGGCCCTGCCGATAACCGTCCGCGCTCAAGACCAGCCCCAGGACGCGCCGCCGGCTCCGCAATCCGTCGACGACAAGATCCAGGAGCTCGATCAGAAGATCCGCGTCCTCGACCGCAAGATCGAGATCGACAAGGAGGCCGCCGACGAGAAGGCCAAGTCCGCCGGCCAGGCGACCGCCGGCAAAGACGGCTTTTCGCTGCGCTCGGCGGACGGCAACTACGTGCTCCGGCTGCGCGGCTACGTACAGCTCGACGGCCGGTTCTGGACCGGCGACGAGCAGAAGCCGCAGATCGAGACCTTCGTCCTGCGCCGGGTGCGGCCGATCTTCGAGGGGACGGTCTACAAGATCTTCGACTTCCGCATCATGCCCGACTTCGGCCAGGGTCAGACCGTGCTCCAGGACGCCTACATGGAGGCGCGATTCAACCCGGCCTTCCGCGTCCGCGCGGGCAAATTCAAGCCGCCGGTGGGCCTCGAGCGCCTGCAGTCGGCCACCGACCTGCTGTTCGTCGAGCGCGCCCTGCCCACCAACCTGGTGCCCAACCGCGATCTCGGCATCCAGATTGGCGGCGACCTCCTGGGCGGCGCGGTGAGCTACGCGCTGGGGGTCTTCAACGGCGTCCCGGACGGCTCCAGCGCCGACGCCGACACCAACAACGACAAGGAGGCGGCCGGCCGC
>QHVW01000135.1 GCA_003223675.1 Acidobacteriota bacterium | reverse complement strand
CAGACGATCGCGAGCGCGACCGGACGGAGCCTGCGAGTCATGTGACAGTGCCCTCCTGGAAGGTGAATCCGGCGGGGGAAGGCTAGCATGGGCGTTGGCGGGTTCGATGACGCCGGTGTGACAGCGGCCGCCCCGGATGAGATCCGACCGCCCTGGAAGGGCGGATATTCACCAGCCTGGGGTTTCAACCCCAGGTGGGACCGATCCGGCGCCCCTCTGCCGTTTTCGCCTGCCGCCCGCCCCGCCTG
>QHVW01000134.1 GCA_003223675.1 Acidobacteriota bacterium | reverse complement strand
CGAGGGGGACGCCGAAGAAGTGGTCCACCAGCGCCTCGTAGCCGTAGCCGATCAGCCAGGTGCGCTCGCCGCTCTGGACCTCCACGTCGAAGCCGAAACGGGCGGCGGCGCGCACCACCACGCTCTCGTTCAGCTCGTCGAGATCGGGCGGCACGCGAAAGAGGATCTCCGCCGCCATCTCCGGGCGATAGGGGTCGCGGTGGAGCTCGTGGTAGGCGGCCCGCCGCACCCGGTCGTGCGCCTCCTGGGCCTCTCGCAGCACCTTCGCGAAATCCGCGGGGCCGATCTCTTCGGGTCCAGCCACCGCGGCTGCCTCCACGGCACGGGCCACGTGGCGGAGCTCGCGCTCCAGCCCGCCGAGCGGCGCGGTAAAGAGGCCGATCCCCTCGTAGAGGCCGGCGACGGCGCGGCCGAAGCCGGACGGCGGACGGAAGTAGACGATCTCGGTGGGGATCGTGCGGCCGATGCGGTCGAGCCGGCCGATGCGCTGCTCGACCACCCCCGGGTTCCACGGCAGATCGAAGAGCACCAGCCGGCGGCAGAACTGGAAGTTCCGCCCCTCGCCGCCGGCTTCGGTGGAGATCAGGATCGACGGCCCCTCGGGGAGGCGGAACTGCGCCACCTCGATGTCCCGCCGCTCGGGCGAGAGATCCTCGTGGAAGACGCCGGTGCGCCGCCCCTGCCGCTCGATCGCCCCTTTCAGCAGGTCGAGCGATTCGCGATGGGCCACGAAGACGAGCGTCTTCTCCTCGGGGCCGGTCCAGCGGGCGGACTGCTCGACCAGCCAGCGCACCCGCGGGTCCTCGCGCTCGGCCTCGGCGGCGAGGGCGGCCGTCTCCTCGTCCTCGCGCTCCAGCACGGCGAGCAAGGCGGCGGGGGAGGCGAGGGCGCGGAAGACGCGCTCCGCCTTGCGCCGCCGGGCGAGCGCGTTCTCCGCCGGCCGGCTCCGCAGATGGCGCACCAGCCGGTCGGTAGCCTCCCAGCCTTCGATCTCCACCGGCGCGGGCACGCGGGGCGGCAGGCCGCCGATGTCCACCCGCCGCGTGGAGCTGGTGCAGGGGGGGAGCGGCTCGCGGCGGGCCAAGCGCTCGTCGAACGGCTCCTCCTCGGGGAATTCCTCCGGCCGCAGGAGCTGGAGCAGGCGGAAGAAGCCGTGGGCGTCGTCCTCCATCGGCGTCGCGGTGAGCAGGAGGACGTGCCGGCCCAGGGCCGCGATGGGCGCGATCGCCCGATACTCCTCGTTTCCCGGATGCCCCTTGGGGCGCCGCAGATGGTGGGCCTCGTCGACCACCAGGAGGTCGATCCCCGCCGCGACCGCCTGTTCGGTGAGCCGCCGGCGCTTCGCCAGAGTATCCAGCCCCACAATGGCCCGACGGTGGACGTCGAACGGGTTGAACCCCTCGCCGTAGTCTTTCGCCACGTCGTCCAGCCGCTTCTCGTCGAGCAGCACGAAGACCTGGTGATACTTCCGCCAGAGCTCGCCGAGCCACTGGAGGGTGAGCGTCTCCGGCGCCACCACCAGCGTGCGCTCGGCGCGGCCGGTGTGGAGGAGGCGGTTGAGGATCAGGCAGGCCTCCACCGTCTTGCCCAGGCCGACCTCGTCCGCCAGCAGCCAGCGCACGGGATCGCTGTGGCAGGCGCGCTCGGCCGCGTAGAGCTGGTGGGGGAAGATCTGGATGCGCCCGCCGAGGAAGGAGCCGAGCCCGCCGGCCTGGCGGATGCGCTGGAGCTTCAGGCCGTCCAGCCGGTTCAGGAAGTCCTCGAAGCCGTCCACCTGCCCGCGCGCCAGCCGCTCCACGGGGGAGACCTCGGCCGGCACCGGCCAGAGGAGATCGAGATCGACCTCGCGGCCATCGGCGAGCACGCACCGCCCCTCCTCTCACGATTCGACCACGACCAGCTCTCCCGTAGGCTCCAGCCGCGCGCGGCCTCCCGGAACGATGGCGAGCGGCACCAGGGCGTCCGTGCCCGCCGCGAAGCTGAGCTCCTGTCCGGCCTCCGGAAACTCGACCTTCAGGCTCCGCCCCTGGACGGCGACGATCCGCCCGGTGCCGAGCTCGGAATGAAAACGATGGGTGACGCGCTCTCCGGGCTTCCACATGGGAGGGGGATTGTACGCTCCGATATCATGAGCAGAGAAGGTCTGACATGGAGCCGTTTACGTGCGATAAAATAATGATGATGAATAACGAAACGGAAGAAAAGGTGAAAGCGGCGCCTCCGCAAGAGATCGCGGAGGGATGGCCGGCCTGGGTCGTGGAGCTCGCGGGATCGTGGTCTGACGACGACTTCCCGACTCTTGAGGAGATCCGGGCAGGGGTTCCGCCGGACTTGCCGCGTGAGCCGCTTTGAGGCGGTTCTGTAGGGGCGGCCCTAGGTGGCCGCCCTGGGAGGGGGGCTCGTCAAGTTGGGGATTCCCCCACCCAAGGGCGGCCACATAGGGCCGCCCCTACAATGTCAATTCTGCCGTGACGAGATACTGGAGCCGGGTTCACCCGGCTTTTTGGTTGAAGTGTAGCCCCGGCATTGATGCCTGGGCGCCATCTACGAAACTCTTCGTTGACAAGTACGACATCCTTCGTATACTCTCTCTCCCATGCTTGAGCCACCCCGACCGACCGACGCCGAGCTGGCGATCCTGCGCGTGCTCAGGCGCCGCGGCGCGAGCACCGTCAAGGACGCCCACGAGGAGCTCGCCCGCAGCAGCCCGACCGGCTACACCACGACCCTGAAGCAGCTCCAGATCATGGCGGAGAAGGGGCTGGTGACCCGCAACGAGTCCCAGCGGGCCCATCTCTACGTGGCCCGGTGCCCCGAGGAGCAGACGCAGACGCAGCTCGTGGGAGACCTGCTCGACCGGGCCTTCGACGGCTCGGCCGCCCGCCTGGTGCAGCGCGCCCTCTCCTCGCGGCCGGCGTCGCCGGAGGAGCTGGCGGAGATCCGTCAATGGCTGGATCAGCTCGAAGGAGAGACGAAATGAGCGCCATCGTCACCGCCCAGGCCTTGATGCATTTCCTCTGGCAGGGAGCTCTGGTGGGGCTCGCCGCCTGGATCGCTCTCTCCCTCCTGGAGCGGGCGAAGGCGTCCACGCGCTACGCGGTGGCCCTGGGAGCGCTCCTCCTCATGGCCGTGCTCCCCTTCGCGACCGCCTTCCGGCTGGCGGGAGAGATCCCTCGTCCCGCGCCGGCCGCCGTCGACGCCGCGCCCGCGGCGGCTCCGCTCGTGAAAGCGCCCGAGACCGCCGGCGGCGCCGCCACCGTGCGGACCTTCGGCGCCTCGCTGCTGCCGTGGATCTTCAACCTCTGGCTCGCGGGCGTCGCGGCGCTCTCCCTCGTTCATCTGGGGGGCCTCCGCCGGGTCCGGCATCTCTCGCGGCAGGGCCGGCCAATGGAGGAGGCGCTGCAGGCCCTCGCCCGCGATCTCGGCCGCCGGGTGGGGGTCCGGCGCGCCGTGGCCCTGCTCGAATCCGCCGCGGTCTCCGTGCCTGCCACCGTGGGATGGCTGCGCCCGGTGGTGCTGGTGCCGGTGAGCGCCCTCACGGGCCTGACGCCGCGCCAGCTCGAGGCGATCCTCGCCCATGAGCTGGCCCACGTGCGGCGGCACGACTATCTGGTCAACCTGTTCCAGACCGCGGTCGAGACCCTGCTCTTCTATCACCCGGCGGTCTGGTGGGTGTCGGCCCAGGTGCGCCGCGAGCGGGAGAATTGCTGCGACGACCTGGCGGTGACCGTCTGCGGCGATCGGTTGAATTACGCCCGGGCCCTGGTGGAGCTCGAAGGATTGCGGGCCGCGGCTCCCCGGCTCGCCCTGGCGGCCACCGGCGGCTCGCTCGCCGGCCGCGTGCGGCGTCTGCTGGCGCCGGCGAGCCGCCCCTCCCGGCGGCCCTGGGCGGCGGGCCTCCTGGCTCTGGCGCTCCTGCCGGCCGGCGCCGTGGTCCAGACCGCCTGCTCCCACAACACGGCGCGGCAGGCCCTGCACGGCAAGGAATCTCATACGACCCGGACCTGGAGCGCGGAGCGCCAGGGGGACAAGCTCCGGCTGACCCTCAAGGTCCGTACCGCCCCGTGGAGCAAATGGACCTCCGTGGACGACTATCCGCCGAGCGATCTCGCCGGCCTGACCCCGGGGAAGGACGTGCGCTTCGAGCTGCGCCGGAGCGCCGGCACGGTCCGTCTCCAGGGGGAGTACGATGGCCAGAGCGGCCAGGGCACCTTCACCTTCGCCGGCGATCCGGCCTTCGCGCGGGAGATGGGCACCTCGCCGTCCGATCCGCG
>QHVW01000133.1 GCA_003223675.1 Acidobacteriota bacterium | reverse complement strand
AAAAGCCCAGCAGGGCGCCGCGCCGGGGGCTCATCGCGGCACCGGCACGAACTGGACCTCGAACATCTTGGGCCAGAGCTTGCCGGTGATCAGGAAGGTCTTGGTCTGCGGATTCCAGGCGATGCCGTTGAGCACGTCCGTCTTCTGCCGCTCCTCCGGGGTGAGCAGGCCGGAGGCGTCGATCATCCCCGTCACCTTGCCGGTTTTCGGGTCGATGCGCAGGATGTTGTCCGTCTGCCAGACGTTGGCGTAGATCAGGCCGTCGACGCATTCGAGCTCGTTGAGCTCGCGGGCCGGCTGGCCGGAGAGGGTGACGTTGAGGATCGACTGGACGGCGAAGGTCTTGGGGTCCCGGAAGGTCAGGCGGTCCGAGCCGTCGCTCATCACCAGGCGGGTGCCGTCATGGCAGAGCCCCCACCCCTCGCCGTCGTAGCGGAATTCCCCCACCTCCTTGAAGTCGGCGCGGTTGTAGACGAAGGCCTTCTCCGTCTGCCAGGTGAGCTGGATCAGCCGGCCGTCCACCAGCGCCAGCC
>QHVW01000132.1 GCA_003223675.1 Acidobacteriota bacterium | reverse complement strand
CTTACCGTTGAGCCCCGTGCTCTCGAAGAGGGTGTCGCCGGCGAGCACCAGCCACTGGGTGAACGCCCCGGGATCGTGCGGCCGGGTCGAGAGGACCTTCACCTTCAGCCGCTCGGGAGCGTCCGGAGCGCTCGCCGGCGCCGCGGCGACGGTCTGCGAGGGGGCCTCGGGCTCCGGCGAAGGATGGACCCAGGTCCAAAAGACCTTGAAAAAGGCGAGAACGAGCACGGCGATCACGATCATCATCCAGCGAAGTGTGGCAATTCTTTCATTGCTTTTCTGCGCTGTCGAGGCTCGTCCCCGAGCGCGAGCGTCATCTCCAGAAATCTTCGCCATGGCTCCCTCTCCACTGGGCTATTTGCTCGGCGCCGACATTGGCGCCCCTTCGGGGCGAGCCCTCACTCCCCCAACCCCCTCTTCTCCCGGCCTCCCCCCACCCCGCCGGGAGAGAGGGGGCTTCAGAAACCGAGCTCCCCTCTCCCTCTTCTCCCGGCGGACGGGGGGGAGGCCGGGAGACGAGGGCCGGGGTGATGAGGGACAACGGTCCGAGGACGCCGAAGCTGACAAAGCAGACCTATGTCCTTGCCTAGGATTCTTGACATCCACAACGAAGCTCCCTACTGTCTCTCTCGGAGGCTTTGTCGGGTAACCGGCATTGCCTTTTTTGTTTTCACCCTCCCCACGAACAGTCCCCCAGCCCCCCCAGCAATCCATCATCCGGCATGCCGATCGGCTGGCCCGGCGGCGGCGCCGGCGGCTCGGGGCGCTTCGCGGGGTCCTCCACCTCCCGGCGGTCGAGATAGCGCTCGATCTCGCGGGCGAGGAAGGCGCGGTGGGCCGCCTCGGCGCCGCTCCCCTCCTTCTTCCCCATTCGGCCCGCCAGCGAGCGCAGCTCGGCGTCCACCCGCGACCGCACGCCGGGCGCGGCCTGGGGATCGCGCGAGAGATCGATCAGACGCCGCACCAGCACCCACTGCTCCGTGCGCCGCACCTCCGCCAGCCGCTCCGATTTTGGCGCCACACCGCCGAACAACCGGTCCGCCATCCCCTTCAGCACCTCCTCCAGGCCCGGCAGCGACGGATCGCGGCGGTGGAAATCCACCAGCCGGGCCGTCCGCTCGGGGCGGAGCAGCAGCCGCACGGCCATGTCCGCGCCGGTGGCGGCGGCCGAGAGGGGATCGAAGGTGGGCGAGGTCAGGCCCGCGAACATCTCCTCGTTGGGGTTGTACTCGTCCGGGCGCGGCAGCAGGAGCTTGATGATCGAATCCGGCAGGTCGAGCGTCTCCGGCGAGAGAACCTCCAGGATCGCCGCCAGGGCCTTGCGCTGCTCCGCGCCGTCCACCGGCCTGGACGGCGGCTGGCCGTCCCCGCGCAGGGCGAAGGTGTACTGGAGCCCGCCGACCACCTTGGAGGCGGCCTCCAACTGATAGCGGTGATGGAAGTAGAGGGGCACCAGCACCTCCTGGAGGAGGGCGAGCGGCTGCCCCGGGGCGATGTTGTGCTCGCCGAAATTGGCGAGGCCGATGCGGCGCACCGCCATCTCGTGGCGCAGGCTCTCGGCGGCGTCCGGCCCGTTGTCCCAGAGATGGGTGATCGGGCTGGCCGACCCTTCAGGGCGGGCGTCCTGGTCGGTGAGGAAGATCAGGCCACGGGAGAGCCCGTCTTTCATGATCGCGTCGAGCCCCGCCTTCTCGTCCGTCCCCGGCGGAAATTCGGTGTAGCCGTAGCGGATGGCCTGGACGTCCCAGGCGCCCGCCCCGGTGGCATAGACGTTGGAGAAGTCGAGCTTGCCGTCCTTGATGCCGACCAGGGGCGCCGGGTAGTCCATCACCGAGGCGCGGCCGTAGGTGGAGGCGGCGAAGTTGTGGGCGAGCCCCAGGCTGTGCCCCACCTCGTGCGCGGCGAGCTGGCGGATGCGGCGGAGCGCGAGCTGCACGGGATCGTCCGGCGCGCCGGTGCCCGACTTGTCCGCCCCTTCCAGCCCCTCGAAGATCAGCCGGTCCTGGCGCACCCGCAGCGAGCCGAGCGTGACGTGCCCCTTGAGGATCTCCCCCGTCCGCGGGTCGATCACCCCGCCGCCGTAGGACCAGCCGCGGGTGGAGCGGTGCACCCACTGGATGACGTTGTAGCGCACGTCGAGCGGGTCCGCCCCTGGCGGCAGCACCTTCACCTGGAAGGCGTCGATGAATCCCGCCTTGTCGAACGCCTCCCGCCACCAGCTCGCCCCCTCGATCAGCGCGCCGCGGATCGGCTCCGGCGCGCCGGGATCGACGTAGTAGACGAGCGGGTTCTTCACCCGCGAGCGCGCCGCCGTGGGATCGACCTTCTCCAGCCGGTGGCGGCTGAGATAGCGGACGTCGACCGGCGCCGCGATCGGCGCCGCGTAATCCTTGAATTCGACCCCGAAGTAGCCCGCGCGCGGATCGAACAGGCGCGGCTTGTAGCCGGGGTCCGGCAGGCGCACCAGCGAGTGGTGCTGCACCAGGGTGACCGCGCCCGCCGTGGGCGCCGTCTCGCGCACCAGCGGCCCCGGGTCCGGCGAGTGATAGGTGAGCAGGGCCTCGAATTCCACGTTCTCGGGGAAAGCCTTGCAATTCTCGGGATCGACCAGGCTCCGGTGCTCGTCGAGCGACCAATTGCCCTGCTGGGCCATCTTCATCCGCTCGGCGATCCCATGGGCGTCGCGCACCAGGAAGGAGGTGAAGTCGACCAGGGCGCTGCCGTCGGGGTCCTGGGCGGCGATCTCACCGGCCCAGAGGATCGAGGTGGCGAACGACTCGCGCACCGCCTGCCGCTCGGCCGGATCCTCGGTGAGGGCGCGGAACTTGAGGTTCGGCTGCTCCACCAGCACGCGCCCGCCCACCCGGCGCAGGGTGACGATGCGGGTGTCGCCGAGTTGGCCGCGGTCGAGCCCCACCGGATTCGAGCCCAGGCCGGTGGCGATCGCCTCCTGATAGATGTAGCTCGCCACCTCGCCGCTCTTGTCCCTGGCCGCCGGCACCTCCAGCCAGATCTTCCCCTTCTGGCGATCCACATAGAACGTGAGGAGCCCGGCCCGCTTCTCAGCGTCGGCCGTGGCCTTGGCGATCGTCGGCGGCGGTCCGCTCGGGGTCTCCGCGTCGCCTTTGGGAGGCGCGGCGGCGAAGGAGGGCGTGGCCAGGAGGAGGAGGGCGGCGAGAGGTCTCAGGAAGCTTCGGTTCATGGTTTCCCCAAAGAAAGAAGGACATAGCCGTCAAGGGCCGGGGGAGTCTACCATCCCGCCCGACAAGGTTCCGCCGGACCCCGCCCGGGCATGAATGCCCGGGCTACGATTCAACCGAAAAGCCGGGTGAACCCGGCTCCCCCGATCAGGAAAGGCTAACCTCAGAGCCGGCTTCAGCCGGCTTTTCGGTTCTAACGTAGCCCGGGGATTGATCCCCGGGCGGACCGGGCGGTCAAAAACGTAGATGATGTAGTCTCTGCTCGCCGTGTCCTCCCTCGACGACACCCTCACTCCCAGCGACATCACCCGCGAGATCCGGGACTTCGACCGCCGCCAGGAGCGGCGGCGGCGGGTCGTCCCCCGGGCGGCGCTGGTCGGGCTGCTCGCGGGGCTCGTCGCCTCGGCCTTCCGCCTCACCCTGGAGTGGCTGGACCGGGCGCGGGACTCCCTGTTCCGGGCCGCGCACGGAATGCCGCGCCCCTGGGGGCTGCTGCTCGTGCTCGCGGTCTGCGGCGCCGCCGCGGGGGCCGCGCTCTGGCTCGTCCGCCGGTTCGCCCCCGAGACCTCGGGCAGCGGCATCCCCCATCTCAAGGCGGTGCTCCACCGGCTGCGCGGCATGCGGTGGCGGCGCGTCCTGCTGGTGAAATTCGCCAGCGGCACCCTGGGGATCGGCGCCGGCCTCGCCCTGGGGCGCGAGGGGCCCACCGTGCAGATGGGCGGCGCCGTGGGCCAGATGGTGAGCCGCTGGGTGCGCGGCAACGCCCGCGAGCGGCACATCCTGATCGCCGCCGGCGCCGGCGCCGGCCTCGCGGCGGCCTTCAACGCGCCGCTCGCCGGCGTCATCTTCGTCCTCGAGGAGCTCCGCCGCGACTTCGCGCCCGGCGCCCTGACGGGAGCTTTCATGGCCTCGGTGACGGCGGACGTGGTCGTGCGCCTGCTGATGGGGCAGTCGCCCGTGTTCCACGTCTCCAGCCCGCCCGTGCCGCCGCTGAACACGCTCCCCCTGTTCCTGATCCTGGGGGTGGTGACCGGCCTCCTCGGCGTCGTCTTCAACCGTACCCTGCTGGGCAGCCTGCGCCTGTTCGAGCGCACGTCCCGCTGGCCGTTCGGCCTGCCCGCCGCTCTGGTGGGCGTCGCGGTGGCCGTCGTCGGCTGGTTCGCCCCGGAGGCGCTGGGAGGCGGCGGTCCGCTGGTGCAGGACACCCTGAGCGGCCGCATCGGGCTCCGGGCCCTCTCGGTCTTCCTGCTGCTGCGCTTCGCGATGACCATGGCCAGCTACGGGACGGGCACCGCGGGCGGCATCTTCGCCCCCCTGCTGGTCCTCGGTGCCCAGACCGGCCTGCTGGTGGGCCTCCTGGGCCAGCCCATCTTCCCCTCGGCCGCGGGGTTCGGGACCTCCTTCGCCGTGGTCGGCATGGCGGCGCTGTTCACCTCGATCGTCCGGGCGCCGCTCACCGGCATCGTGCTGATCCTGGAGATGACCTCCAGCT
>QHVW01000131.1 GCA_003223675.1 Acidobacteriota bacterium | reverse complement strand
GGTTCACCCGCGCCGCCCAGGCCGCGAGAGGGCCGGCGAGCGCCGAGGAGGCCGCCGCCGCCGAAGCGGGTGGCGCTTCAGCCCCGGCAATCTTCATGGATGAGCCGCCCTGGAGGCAAGCCGCCGTCAAGCGAACGAATTGACGGCATCGGCCTCGTTGTCGTAGACGTCGAAGACGGTGATGAGCTGGGTGATGGTGAGGATGTCCGAGACCTTGGCGGGCAGGTTGGCCAGCTTCAGCTTGGTCCCCCGGTTGGTGGCCGTGGTGTAGGCGCTCACCAGCTCGCCGATGCCGCTGGAGTCGATCATCGTCACCCCCGACATGTTGATGACGACCTTCCTCGCGCCCGAGCTCATGATCTCCTGCATCGTGTTGCGCAGGGCCTCCTCCCCGGAGCCGATGGTGATCTTGCCGCTGAGGTCCAGGATCGTCACGTCGCCACTCTGCCGCACATTGAATTTCATTGGGTTCCCTCCTCCGGGTGATGCGGGGTATCGGTCTTCGGCCCCACCCGCTTGCGCAGCGTCACCATGGTGCCGCCGCCGGGTCCGGAGCCGTAATGGATGCGGTCCATGAATTTCTTCATGAACAGGATGCCGCGGCCGTTGGTGCGCAGCAGGTTCTCCGGGGCCAGGGGGTCGCCGACCCGGTCGGGGTCGAACCCCACCCCTTCGTCCTCGACCCGGATCACCACCTCGTCGTCCTCGACGTCGAGGTCCACGTGGACCTGCTTCTCTGGGTTCTGCGCGTTGCCATGCTTGATGGCGTTGGCCAGCGCCTCGCGGACGGCCACGTCCACCCAGTCCTGGGTGTCCTCGTCCATCCCCAACTGGCGCAGCCGGTCTTTCAGCACGACCTGAACCAGCTCGATGTTCTCGAACCGGCTCCCGATGGCAAGGTGGAAGCGGTGCTCGTCGGCCATGGGCGCGATCCTCGTGAGGAGTCTACCAGAGGAAGGCCGCGGCCTTCCCCTCCCCCAGCGTACGCAATGCCAGCGGGACGAGCACCAGAAGCTGCACGCCGTCGAACAGCGCGTGCGCTACCACGGCGGGCCAGATGTTCTGCCGCCATCTCACCAGGAAGGCGTAGATCAGCGACAGCAGCGTGACGGCGACCAGCAGGAACGGCGAGCCGTAGGAGAGATGGGCGAGGGCGAAGCAGGCGGTCGACAGGGCGATGCCGACGCGCGGCTGGAGGAAGCCGCGGAAGAAGGTCTCCTCGACCAGGCCGGCCGACAGGCTGAGCAGACACCGCGTCCACACCGGCAACCCGGCGATCAGCGGGATCAGGGCCGGCGGCGATTTGGGCAGGGCACCCTGACCGCCCACCAGATAGACCACCACCGCGACCATCACGACGGCCAGCAGCACGGCGGCCCAGGCGCCGAGGCCGATCAGGAGGCCCAGCCCGCTCTCGCGCAGAATGCTGGGCGCGAGGAGACCGAGCTGAGCCGCGATCCGCCGCGCCAGAGGGACGCGGGGCGCCGGCTCCACGGGGAGCGGCTCGACCAGGAGCGGAGACGCCGGCTCCCCCTCCAGGAAGGGATCCCCGGCTCCGGCAAGGGGGAGCGGGACCGGCGCGGCCGGCGCTGGCGGATGGCCGGCGCGGCCGGCGAAGCCGAGGAGGAACCAGACCCCGATCGTCGCCACCATCAGGATGTGGAGCAGGAAGAGCTGCGGCGTGGCGATGTGGGTCGGCTCCGGCTCGGCCTTCAGGCCCAGGGTCCCCAGGGGGGAGAAGACGCCGATCATCAGGAAGACCGCCACCACCAGGAGCGCCAGCGCGCGGCGCCAGGGCACCCGGAAGCCGGGGGGGAGCAGGCCGCGGGCGGCGCTCATCCGGTCGAGGGCGAGGGCGACGCCGAAGGACAGGACCACGACGAGGGCGCCCCGGAGGAAGGTGAGGATCAGGTCGCGGTCCATCAGATCTTCTGCCTCTGCCGGTAGCTGCGGAGCATCATGAGGGCGCTGTTGAGCCGCTGCATGCGCCGCTGCCTGAGCTGGATGGCCTGAAGGTCGTCGAGGGAGGGCTGATCGCCGCGCAGCTCGCGCAGGTGGCGATCCATCTCGAAGGTGAGCTGCTCGAGGTCCGCCCGGGTCAGGGTCTTGAAGGTGCGCTCGGTGACCAGGAGGTACCCCTCCGCCACGTCCCGCACCATCGCATACGCGCTGCCCCCGGGGAACGCCATAGGAGGGGGATCATATCCCGATCTCCCCCCGCCGCCTCTACCTCACCCGCAAGGCGCCCAGCTCCTGCTGGATGTTCTCGATCGGGCTGTAGGGGGAGCCCCGGGAACGCCCCCTGGCACGCCTCCTGCTACAATCGCCCGCACGCCTATGACCTTGACCAGCCCGTTCGTCCGCCGGTTCCGCCTGCTCGCCCTGCTTCGCGCGAGCCTGGTGGCAGGAGCCGTCTACGACCTCGTCTTCGCCGTGCTCATGGTGGTGGCGCCGGCGGTGCCGGCGCGGATCCTCGATCTGCCTCTGCCGCCGCTCCCCCGGGGCGCGTTCTACCTCTGGATCCTGGCGACCCTGCTCGCGATGCTGGCGCTCCTCTATCTCGCGGCGGCCTACGATCCACGCCGGTACAGCGTCATCATCGCGGTGGCGATCGGCGGCCGGATCGTGGGCGCCCTCGCCTTCGTGATCGCCGCCTCGACCGGTCCGGCCCTGCGCGGCCTCCTCCCCCTGGCGGCGGCCGATTTCGCCTTCGGCGCGGCACACGCCGCCGCCTGGCTCCCCATCCGCTCGTGAAGCTCCGGGACATCGCGGCGCAGACGGGGGCTCTGGGGCTTCTCACCGCCCGGGCCTTCCTGGCCATGATCGCGCCCCCCTACGAGATCGGCGAATGGATCCGCCAGATGGAGCAGATCGGCGTCCGCTCCCTGGGAGTGGCCGGCATCACCACCATCTTCACCGGTATGGTGCTGGCGCTGCAGACCGCCCTGTCGCTCCCCACGCTGGGGATCAAGTACTACATCGGCTCGGTGGTCTCGAAATCGCTGGTGCGCGAGCTGGGGCCGGTGCTCACCGCCCTGATCGTGGGCGGCCGCATCGGCGCCGGGATGACGGCCGAGATCGGCACCATGAAGGTGACCGAGCAGATCGACGCCCTGCGCTCGATGGCGGCCGACCCGGTCAAGAAGCTGGTCGCCCCCAAGCTGGTGGCCACCCTGGTGATGCTCCCCGCCCTGACGGTGCTCGGCGACGCCCTCGGCATCCTCGGCGGCCTGGTCGTCGCCACCGGCACCCTCAACCTCACGCCGGGGCTCTATCTCAACGACGTCTGGGACTCTCTGAAGCTGGGCGACGTCTTCACCGGCGTCGCCAAGTCCTTCTTCTTCGCGTACTTCATCGCCATCATCGGCTGCTACAACGGGCTCCACACCACGGGGGGCGCCGACGGCGTGGGGCGGGCGACCACCAACACCGTGGTGCTCGCCGCGATCCTCGTCCTGGTCTCGGACTTCTTCCTCACCAAGCTGTTCTACATCGTGTTCTCGACCTGAGGAGACGACGGACGTGCCGGAAGCGCTCTACCAGATCCGCGGCCTGACCAAGAGGTACGGCACCCGCACGGTGCTGGAGGATCTCGACTTCGACATCTACCGGGGGGAGTGCCTGGTGATCCTCGGCCGCTCGGGGACGGGCAAGAGCGTGACCCTGCGGCAGCTCAACGGGCTGGAGAAGCCCGAGGCCGGCAGCGTGATGTTCGACGGCACGGAGCTGACCCAGTTGGAGGAGCGCGAGCTCTTCCCCATCCGCCGGCGGATCGCCATGCTCTTCCAGGGGGGCGCGCTGTTCGACTCGATGAACGTCTTCGACAACGTCGCCTTCCCCCTGCGCGAGCACACGGAGAAGTCCGAGGCGGAGATCGCCGAGACGGTGCGCCACAAGCTCTCGCTGGTGCGCCTGAAGGAGAAGGACGTCGAGCGCAAGATGCCCTCCGACCTCTCGGGAGGCATGAAGAAGCGTGTCGCCCTCGCCCGCTCGCTCGCCCTCGACCCCGAGGTGATGCTGTTCGACGAGCCGACCACCGGCCTCGACCCGATCACCTCGGCGACCATCGGCAAGCTGATCAATTCGATCCAGAAGGACCTCGGAGTCACCTCCGTGGTGGTCACCCACGACATCGCGCTGGCCCGCCGGGTGGGGGACCGCATCGCCCTGCTCGCCGACGGCCGGTTCTGCTTCATCGGCGGCTGGCGCGAGGCGGAGAGCAGCAACGCCCCGCGGCTGCGGGATTTTCTCGCCGGCCGCGAGGAGGAGGAGGAAGAAGAAAATGTCGCCTAGAGGCCGGGAGGTCCGCGTCGGCCTGGTGATCCTCGCCGCCATCCTGGTCCTGGCGGCCGGGATCTTCCTGATCGGCTCGAAGAGCAACCTCTTCAAGCACAAGATCCGCTATCACACCGAGCTCAACTCGGTCTCGGGGCTGAAGCCGGGCAGCCCGGTGCAGATCGACGGCGTGGACGTGGGGACGATCGAGAAGGTGGTCCTCTCCAGCGACCCGCGGAAGTCGCAGATCCGGGTCTGGGTCCGCCTCGACGAGGACTACGCGGCGCGCATCCGCGGGCCGGTGGACCCCAACGGCATGATGAAAGATCAGGCCCCTTCGCGGGCCCGTATCAAGACCCTCGGCCTGCTCGGGGACAAGTACATCGACATCAACTCCGGCTCCCCCGTCTACCCGCCGATCCCCGAGGAGGGGGAGATCCCCGCCGCGCAGCCGACCAACGTCGACGCCCTGATCGCCTCGGGCGAGGACGTGATGGACAACGTCGTCGAGATCAGCCACTCCCTCAACCGCGTCCTCCAGCGGATGGAGCGCGGGGAGGGGATCCTCGGCCAGCTCACCTCCGACACCCCCCAGGGGCGGCGGCTGCAGAGCTCGCTCGTCAACACCTCGGAGAGCCTGGAACGGATCGCCAACACGGTCGAGCACGGCCAGGGGCCGATCCCCCGCCTGCTCAACGACCGCGCCATGGCCGACCAGGTCGCCGTCTCGCTCGACCGCTTCCAGACCCTGCTCGACCAGGCCCAGCACGGCCCCGGGCTCCTCCCGGGGCTGCTCAACGACCCGGCTTCCAAGAAGGAATTCGACGAGACCCTCGCCTCCCTGCACGAAGTGGCGCGAAACCTGCAGACTTTTTCCGCCGATCTGCAGTCGAATGACGACGCTCTGCTCCAGCGCCTGGTGAAAGACAAGGAGTACGGCCGCGAGGTGAGCGAGCAGCTCCGGCAATTCGTGAAGAATCTGAACGAGGTCTCGGCCAAGCTCAACCACGGCGACGGCACGGCGGCGAAGCTGATCAACGACCCGCAGATCTACGACGCCGTCAACGACGTCATCATCGGCGTCAACCAGTCCCGGGTGCTGCGCTGGCTGATCCGCAACCGGCAACAGAAGGGGATCGAGAAGCGGTACGACGACACGAAGAAGGCGATCGAGCAATCGGGGGGGAAGCCGGAGCCGCTGGACACGCAGCCGGAGGAGAAGAAGCCCGAGGCGAAGCCGCCCGCGCCCTCCCAGCCGGCGCCGGCCGACGCGCCACCGCCGCCGGACGCGGGCGGACCGACGAAAGGAAACTGACGCTTTCCATGCCATCTCACATCCTGGTGACCGGAGGGGC